>NZ_BAWZ01000011.1:0-108073 GCF_000698105.1 Geomicrobium sp. JCM 19037
GACTACGCAACGAGGAAAATGTTTAGTTCATTCTATATAGACCACCAATCTCCTAAAAGTTACCAATATTGAGCATTCATTAGCACCGCAGGTGTTCAAAGCAGTGAAAAATGATCTAGATCACCATGAATATGATCTAGATCCCCTATATATGAGAAAAACAGTCCTTTTACCGTGATCTAGACCATTTTGGACGTGATCTAGATCGCGGATCTCCTAATCATTCCCAAATAAAGTGTAGCAAGAGGTTTATGTGAGCAAAAATCACCTCAACTTCGGGAGAGAGTAAAATCAAGCTTCTTCGTACACTTGGATGTCGGAAGATCTCGCTAGCATCGCTCGCTCAGCTCGATGCGGAAGCGAACATGACGGGCTGTGTAATTTTATACTGTGACTTCAAAAAATAGTCTCGTCTTTATGCTCTATTTCTTCTTCACTATAAAGAAATAGAACGATATTTAATGGACACTCATATGCTTTTGCTATTGTTGATCCTTAATACAAAGGTATTTCTAAATCCATTTTGTCTCGAGTAAAACAAGAATAGTCTCTTTCCTATTTCCTCTTTAAAGGTCGTGTCCGATCTGATAAGCGTCATCTAAGAATGTGTTGTAATAGTTCTTAATCTCTTTTTGGTCAATGCCTTCTGCGAATGTGTTTAAGAACAAGTGGGTCTCCGTATCTTGAATGCCAATGTAGTTGCTGATGCCTCTGTTTAATTGGATGTTAATCGCGGATGTGAATTCTTGCTCTTTATAGAAGTTTCGATCGACGCCTCCTAGACCAATAAATCGTACCTTATCAACGATGCCGTCTTTTCCTTGGCCATATGCACCCCATAATTAATCACGCGATCGACATACCCCTTCATAATCGCGGGCATCCCGTACCACCAGATTGGAAAAATGAAGACGAGGGCATCACTTTCTTCTATATGTTTGACTTCTTTCATGACTGTCTCAGTGTACACATTATTTTTGGATTCAAAATCTGGTTCATCTTTCTCGAACAGAACAGGGTTAAATTCTTCTCTATATAAATCAACCACGTCAACGATATGACCCTTTTCTTCTGCACCATTAACAAAACGCTCCGCCACTTTCATCGTTAATGCTTCTTTTCTTGGGTGAGCAACAATTAATCGAATTCTCATGAGATCAAAACCATCCTTTTTCATTTGATGTTGTAACCATAAACCTACAGTGCTTGTAGGGTCAACGGATTTACCTCGACCATTAGTTGCCAAATCGCATAACTCTTTGACACATGGGGGAGGTGCTCATAAGAAAACTCATAAATGTCGCCTAGTACTCAATGTCATTCTTGAGGATATGTTCTCTTAGTACATCATAATAGGTAAAGCTTTTCGAATAATCATCTTCAATGGTGAACGTTAAGTATGTTCCTCTTCTTATAACGTGCTCCTGATAGCCTTCAATTGGCGAAGATCCTTCAATGATAAAAGACGTTGCGTAGGACTCACCGTTCAAGAAATTATTTTTCTCTAAAATGAAGCCTGTTCGTGTATTGATAAAATCAACATCAGAAGCAATTGGTAGAAACGCACGATAACATTCTGTTTCTTGATCTTCTGTAGAACGAATCTGCACAGGCTTTACACAAACTACTTTTTCCTCGCGCTGTTGAATGTCGAAGTGGTTACGCTGTTGGTTCAGTTGATCTAAATCGCTTAATTTGTTTTGAATGCTGTTCTTTAGTAAGGATAACTGCTTTATTTCATCATCAATTTTATCAATGAGTTTGCTATAGTTCTCTTTCATTTCAGGTAGGGTGCCTTCTTTAGAAAAGAGATCACGTATCTCATTTACGCTGCCACCCATTCGTTTCAATAGGTTTAAGCTGTGTAATTTCCTTGTTTCTTCTATTGAATAATACCGGTAGCCATTTTCTTCATTTACGAAAGAGGGTGTGATTACCCCTAATTTATCGTAATAACGCAATGTTTGTTGAGGGATATTAAACATCGATGCGATTTCCCCAATTTTGTATGTTCTTTCATTTACCATAAAAACCCCCTTTGAAAAATTACTATCCCTTTTTATGGCGATATGTTAAGTAGCCGTACAGGGAAAATGCATATAACAATACAGAAATGGTAGTTATTATAATAGCAAATAAAGGACTTATATCAGAAACTAAAATGACAAGCCAAGATATTGGTATTATTGGAACTAGTAGTATATGAGCATTTACGAATTTTAATTTTTTTCTAGGGATGTAATCCTTTACGATGTTAGATACTATGATGCTCCCTAGCAACAAACTTAAGGCTGTTAAAGTTATTAATTGTAATATATTTGCCATATACACCTCCAGAAATTATGGGCGTACTTTTATGACGCTCTATATAATTCTGTAAGGAACTGTTTTGAAAGAAACCAGATATGAGAAGGAGCCAAAGATGAAACATACATCCCATGGGGCGACTTCACGGACGGTCTCGATCGAACAGCAGAAGACGCTGCTCGCCAATTCGTAAGTGTCTGGTTGACTACGTGAGGGCGCGATAACTTGCAAGCTCCTCTGTTCGTACCCTAGCTCACAGTAGATGCACCAAAAAAGAAAACCAGCATTACTGCTTTCAAATTGTCTCCTCCTGGAATGCCCGTTTCTAACAAAGTACTAATGAACAAGCACGCCATCAACTGTTTACAAACCAACTCCAACAAACGCAAATGGAGATCCGACCTTCTATACGACTCGAGCAGAATGCTGCCTGCTTCTTCTCCTTCTCGTCACTAGAACTGCTGAGAATAGCACGCTAATGATGCCCACGCCTTGCCAAACTGCCAATGTATCATTCAGAACGAGCACTCCGGTTATTACAGCAACGATCGGCTCAATGGTAGCGAGAATTGATGCTTTACTCGCTTCAAGATGTTTCAATCCGGTTGTATAAAAAACATATCCGGCAACGGTTGAAACGAGGGCGAGCAGTACACTAGAAACGAGCACATCTGGATATGTAAATAACTCCACTTTAGCGGTCACGTCACTAGCAATTAGCATAAACACACTTGTGTATAAAACGTATACGTTGTGATGGTGAGTGGTGAGTAGCGGTCGGTAATCGGTTTTGTAAAGATGCTATACAATGCGTAAAAGAATCCTGAAAGAATGCCCATGCCAACAACAGATAGTGGCAAGCTTGAGGAACCATATGGGAGCAGCTCCACAACGAAGGCACAGCCAATGACAGCGAGACCAAGCGCAATCATCTTTGTTTTTGTGAGAGCCTCTTTAAAGAAAATTCTCGATAAGATGGTAACAAATAAAGGCCCAGTATAAAGCAGCGTAACAGCGAGTGAAATGCCAGCTTGGGCGAACACTTCAAAGTAAAAGTAATTAAAAAAAGCGATGCTAATGATGCCTGCACCTGCAAACACAAGATGATCACGCAACTTTGTAGCGAGGTGTTTTCGGAAAAATAACATCATTAATAAAAACATGAAAACAAACGTGAAGACGCCACGAATCGCCACGACTTCCCAAGGCGTGAATCCGCGATCATACAGGGGGGATACGAAAACGCCAATTAACCCCCAAGCGGATGCACCAAGAATGGTATATAAGTATGCTTTTCCTCTAGCCATGCAGATGTTTCCTACCCCTCTTTTTTCTTCCAACCATACCACGAAACATTAAGAAGATAAAAAGTTTTCAAAGTAATTGTAGGTTCGAAACCAAAAATTGTATCATTTATAAAAAAGTTAGCTTTTTGTAAACGGTTTCTCGTAAAATATTGAAAATAACTATCTTTATTCAAAAGATTCTTGTCTGTAATGCATTTCTGCAATTGATACGATGTAGCAAATACGAAAAAGACAGCAGGAGGAGATTTGAATGGCTGAAGAAACGAAAGTGAAACAATATCAGGCACTGAACTGCATACAAAAGGTGGATTCAAGAAGCCGCACTACGCATGCTCAGTAACAATCTCCATCCAGATGTTGCTGAAAATCCTGACGATTTGGTCGTCTATGGTGGCATTGGAAAAGCAGCGCGCAACTGGGAAAGTTACGATGCGATTGTAGATAGTTTAAAGACATTAAATGATGATGAAACATTACTCGTTCAATCGGGCAAGCCGGTAGTCGTATTCAAAACACATAAGGACGCTCCAAAAGTGTTGATTGCCAACTCCAACCTCGTACCTGCTTGGGCGAATTGGGATCATTTCCATGAGCTTGATCAAAAAGGACTCATGATGTATGGACAAATGACAGCGGGGAGCTGGATTTATATTGGTTCTCAAGGCATTGTCCAAGGAACGTACGAAACGTTTGGTGAGTTAGCGAAGCAACATTACGATGGCAGCCTCGCGGGTACAATTACCGTCACCGCTGGTCTTGGTGGAATGGGTGGTGCACAACCGCTTGCGGTAACACTTAATGGGGGCGTATGTATTGCCATTGAAGTGGATCAACATCGCATTCAGCGCCGGTTAGATACAAAGTATTTGGACGTTTCCACCGATTCAGTTGATGAGGCATTACGTATGGCTGAAGAAGCGAAAGCAAAGAAAGAAGCATTATCGATTGGATTGTTAGGGAATGCTGCAGAAATCCTACCTGAATTCATTGAGCGAGGATTCACACCAGAAGTCCTTACAGACCAAACATCTTCTCACGATCCGCTAAACGGATATGTACCTACAGGTCTAAATCTAGACGAGGCGGATGAACTACGCGCTCGCTCACCAAAAAGTTATACAGAGCAATCAAGAAAAAGCATTGCTGAGCACGTAAAAGCGATGCTCACTCTTCAGCAAAAAGGATCGATTACGTTTGATTATGGCAACAACATTCGACAAGTGGCGAAAGATGAAGGAGTCGAAAATGCGTTTGACTTCCCAGGATTTGTACCCGCATATATTCGCCCACAGTTTTGCGAAGGAAAAGGACCTTTCCGCTGGGTCGCCTTGTCAGGAGATCCGGAAGACATTTATAAAACCGACGAAGTGATTCTTCGTGAATTTAGTGACAACGAGCACTTGTGTAATTGGATTCGCATGGCGAGAGAGAAGATTTCTTTCCAAGGACTACCATCTAGAATTTGCTGGTTAGGGTATGGTGAAAGAGCGAAATTTGGGAAGATCATTAACCAAATGGTCGCAGACGGTGAATTAAGCGCACCGGTTGTTATTGGACGCGATCACTTAGACTCAGGTTCGGTTGCTTCACCAAACCGTGAGACAGAAGCGATGAAAGACGGAAGTGATGCAGTCGCTGACTGGCCAATCCTCAATGCGATGATTAATAGTGTCGGTGGCGCTAGTTGGGTGAGTGTGCACCACGGTGGTGGTGTAGGTATGGGGTATTCCCTCCATGCAGGCATGGTTATCGTTGCTGATGGAACGAAAGATGCAGAAGCTCGGCTTGAGCGTGTGCTTACAACAGATCCGGGAATGGGAATTGTACGACACGTAGATGCTGGCTATGATGAGGCTATTGACGCTGCGAAGAGACATAAGATGAACATTCCGATGTTAGATCAATAGAAAGGAAGATTGTACATGTCAAAAATCGTTTATATTTCAAATGCTGCGCAAGTGGTGACAATGAAAGGCCATAGTGAACAACCTGCTAAAAAAGAGAGAATGTCAGAAGTAGGCATGATTGAACACGGCAGTGTGCTTATTGAAGATGGTGTCATTTTGGCGGTAGGAACGGATCAAGACATTCGCGCAGAATACAGTGAAAAGCTTGAGAATGCAGAGGTGATCGATGCCACTGGAAAGACGGTTACCCCTGGACTTGTTGACCCGCATACACATCTCGTTCATGCAGGTACACGCGAAAACGAATATGCGATGCGCCTTGAAGGCAGAAGTTATATGGACATTATGAACGCAGGTGGCGGAATTCATGCGACGACACGGGCGACGCAAAAAGCGACTTCAGAAGAATTATACGAGCAGTCGCACCGTCGCCTGAACAAATTTTTGCTACACGGTGTGACGACAATTGAAGCGAAAAGTGGGTACGGATTAACACTTGAACATGAGCTTAAGCAATTGCGTGTCGCTAAAGAGCTTGAAGGGGATCATCCGATCGATATTGTGTCTACGTTCATGGGGGCACATGCTGTGCCCATGGATGAAAAAGAAAATCCAGAAGCATTTGTGGACCGTGTCATTGATGAAATGATGCCAGTGGTCGCTGAAGAGAAACTTGCGCAATTTAATGATGTGTTTTGTGAGCGTGGTGTATTCACGCCTGATCAGTCAAGACGAATTCTAGAAGCAGGGAAAAAGCACGGCCTTATTCCGAAAATCCATGCAGATGAAATTGAGCCATATGAAGGCGCAGAACTTGCTGCTGAAGTGGGTGCCATTTCCGCTGATCATTTACTCAAAGCGAGCGACCGTGGAGTTGAACAAATGGCTGAAGCGGGTGTAGTGGGTGTGTTACTACCAGGAACAGCCTTCTTCTTAATGGCAGAGTTCGCCGATGGCCGTAAGATGATTGACAAAGGTTTACCCGTAGCACTTTCGACAGATCAAAATCCAGGCTCCTCACCGACGATTTCTTTGCCATTTATTATGAATCTCGGCTGCTTAAAAATGGGGATGACACCTGAAGAAGTGTTGACGGCAAGACGATCAATGCGGCACATGCCATTGGTATGGAGGAGAAAGTAGGAAGCCTTGAAGTTGGGAAGAAAGGCGACGTTACGATCTTTGATGTGCCGAACTATTTGACCTTATCCTATCAATACGGCATGAATCATGTCGATACGGTCGTTAAAGAAGGCAAGACTCTCGTCCGTGGTGGTTCATTAGCATGAGTGGCTATCCGTACCCGCAGCTCGACCGACCACAAAGAGTTTGGACAAAGAAAGCAGAGGCGACCGAAGACGTAAAAGTTCACGAATGGATTCGACCTGTCGAACAATTGACAGATTTGAATGATGTGGACGTAACAATTCTCGGAGTTCCTCTGTCAAAGTCATCCATTAGCACTTCGGCAGCGAGTGAGAACCCAGAAGCGATGCGCGCCGCTTGGAAATCGTTCCAAACGTACAACTTGGACGAAGATGTCGATCTTGCATCCCTTCAAGCCGTTGACTTAGGGGACGTCAAGCAGCATGTGACGGATATTCATCAAACGCACGAGAACATCACAAAAGCGATGGAAGCGATGAGGGTTCACCATCCGCACACACTTCCAGTGTCCTTAGGTGGTGACCACTCGATAACAGCGATGCTCGTAAAAGGATGGAAAAATGCTCATCCTAATGAGCGAATCGGGATTTTGCAATTGGATACACATTTTGACTTGCGAGACCCGAATGAGCTCGGCCCTGCAAATGGGACGCCCATCCGGTTTTTAATTGAGAACGGGGTCATTGAAGGCAAGCACGTGCATAACATTGGTCTCCATGGTTTCTTTAACGCCAAGGACTTAAAAATATACGCAGATCAACATGACATTAACTATAAAACGATGAAAAATACGAGAAAAGCCGGCATTGGATCGGTCATTCAAGAAGCATTGGAAACACTAAGTAAGCAGGTAGATACCATCTATTTAACGGTCGACATGGACGTGCTTGATATCGTTCATGGACCCGCAGCTCCCGCCGCCACACCTGGTGGCATGTATACAGAAGAATTATTCGAAGCTGTTCAACTGGCAGGTGAACATGAACGCGTGAAGGCAATGGACATTGTTTGTCTTGATCCTCGAAAAGATGTTGGGGAACAAACCGTTAAAGCTGCCGTTCACACCATGCTCAGTTTTCTTACCGGATATAGCAAAAGAAAAGAGGCGTAGTTGCCTCTTTTCTTTACACCGGTCGTTGTGTTGAATACAGGGGGATGAAAGATGAAACAAACATCGAGAACCGTTGAAACTGCGAATAACCGTCTTTCTTACGTGAAGTTATGGAGCACAATGATTATCGGTTTTCTTTTCTTTTTGCTTCCAATAAAAGTAGACGGAGCTTGGACCATTCCATTTGATGTCTTTGTGTCTGGCATACAAGACCACTTTCCGCAAATGGTCGCCTTTTACGTATTGCTCATCATTTTGTTGAGCGCTGTACTTAGTACAATCGCTTTTATTCAAGAGCGCTCGAATACTGAATGGAGTCGTGATTTTTCGTATTTTCGGACGAGCATACCGTTTTTAATCTTTCGTTTGCTCGGTGCTGTTTTTGCGATTATGATCGTCTTTAATATCGGTCCAGAAGCGGTGCTTTTGCCAAATACTGGACAGCTCATGTATCACAATCTTGTGTCATCTGTAGCAGTCATTGTTCCTTTAGGTGCTTTCTTTGTCACGCTTTTCGTTGCTTTTGGCGGATTGGAATTTATCGGAACATTATCAAAACCGATTATGCGACCCCTTTTCAAAGTGCCAGGCGTGCGTCGTTAGACATTGTCGCATCCATTGTAGCAAGCTACTCAGTCGGCATTTATGTGACGAACAAAATGTATAACCAGAGCCGATACTCCGCTAAAGAATCTATCATAATCGTGACGTGTTTTTCGTCTGTAAGCATTGGATTTTTTGCTGTTGTCGCTTCAACATTGGATTTGTTGCATCTGTTTCCCCTTATCTTTTTAAGTGTCACATTTGTCATGATTGTGCTGGCTGCGATTCTCGTTCGGATTCCACCTCTTTCTAGGAAACCAGATACGTTTGTGGGTGAACCGGTGGAAGAAGAACAACCTGAAGGAAACTTATTCAAGGCAGCACTACGGATCGGTGCAGCCGGGCAAAAGAATCTAATCAGTTATTTAAAGAACTGTTTAGTGGGTTGCTAGATGGTGGTAAATTAACGATTCTAATCTTACCTACGATTCTATCTATCGGGTTGTCTGCCATTTTAATTGCAGAATATACACCTGTTTTTCAATGGATTGGAAAGCCGATGGAACCACTCATCATGTTGTTAGGCATACCGGATGCGCATCTCGTAGCACCGGCATCACTCGTTGGAATTGCAGAGATGTTCTTGCCTGCGTTGTTTGTCGTTGAGGCCGCAGTTGAAGCGAAGTTCTTTATCGCTGTTCTTTCCTTATCTCAAGTATTGTTTTTCTCAGCGGTCATTCCGCTTTTAATGGAAGTGGATGTACCGGTCACACTAAAAGATATGCTCATTCTGTTTGTGCTCCGTACACTCATAGCGATGCCGATTATCGCCGTGATTACTCATATCGTATTCTAATTGACTTTTCACAAGGAAAAAAATACAATGAAAACAATTACACTAGTCAATAGTTGATAGTTCGTGTGTAATGTTTAAGGTTAGTGAGTGATTGGGATGCCTTTAAAAACAACCGGAAGAATCGGACAATCCGCGCTTTTGCTACTATTAGAAGAGGATTGTGCACATATTGAAGAACAATTGCAGCTTTCCAACTGGCAGTTTTGCAAAGGGAAAGTTGGATCAATGGATACACATAAAGTTGTTGCCGCTATTGAAACGGCAGCAAAGAATGAGAAGATCATTAACAAAGACCTTTACCGAGAAGGGCATGCGCTTTATCACGCGATTATTGAAGCGATGCAAGGGGTTACAAGAGGGCAAGTCCAGCTAGGGTCGATGTTACGTACGGTTGGTCTTAGCTTTTCCATCGTGAGAGGTCGACCGTATGACGAACCCGAAGAAGGGGAATGGATTGCCGTATCTCTTTATGGGACAATTGGAGCCCCGGTAAAAGGCGCCGAGCATGAGACGATTGGGCTTGGCATTAACCACATATAAACGGCCCACAGCCAATAGACACTAGGGGGCTATATGAAACCGTACATCGTACGGTTTTGTATAGTCCCTTTTTTATATTGAAAAAAGGAGCGGTCTAATGATTACATTAAATGGACATTCACTTACGATCGTACAAATGAAAAAGATCTTGTTTGATAAAGAACGTATTCAGATTGATGACTTGAGCTTGGAGAAAGTAAAAACATCTCGTGAAGCAGTAGAACGAATTGTTGAGGATGGCGATGTCGTGTACGGCATTAACACGGGATTTGGTAAGTTAAGCGATGTGCCCGTACCGAAAGAAGACGTCGTGGCACTGCAGCGCAACTTAATTCATTCTCATGCTTGCGGTGTCGGAGAGCCTTTTCCAGAACCTGTCGGGCGTGCGATGCTCATTCTTAGACTCAATGCGCTTCTTAAAGGCGTTTCTGGGGTTCGCCCTGTCATTGTTCATACGTTAAAAGATATGATTAACGCAAACCTTTCACCGGTCGTTCCGCAACAAGGGTCTCTCGGCGCAAGTGGAGATCTTGCTCCCCTCGCTCATTTAGCACTCGCGCTCATGGGAGAAGGAGACGTGTTTGTAAAAGGAGAAGTCCGCCCTGCCCTGGAAGTGTTAAACGAATACAACATTCAGCCGGTCACATTACGAGCAAAAGAGGGTCTCGCGCTCATCAACGGGACGCAAGCGATGACAGCAATGGGGGTCATTGGATACCTTGAAGCGGAGAACTTAGCTCAATATGCCGATCTTGTGAGTGCGTTGACGATCGAAGGGCTTCAAGGCATTATTGACGCTTTTGATGAGGACGTACACATCGCAAGGGGGTATGAGGAGCAAGTTGATGTTGCAGCGAGAATTCGTGACTACCTTGAAGGAAGCCGACTGACGACGCGCCAAGGGCAATTGCGAGTGCAAGATGCATACTCCATTCGTTGTATTCCGCAAGTGCACGGAGCATCTTGGCAAACGTTGAAGTATGTAAAAGAGAAGCTCGAAATTGAAATGAATGCAGCGACCGACAATCCACTAATCTTTGACGATGGTGAAAAAATCATTAGCGGAGGGAATTTTCACGGTCAACCGATTGCATTTGCTATGGACTTCCTAAAGATTGCCGTCGCAGAACTCGCGAACATTTCAGAACGAAGAATTGAGCGGTTAGTGAATCCACAGCTCAATGATTTGCCAGCATTTTTAAGCCCGCAACCTGGAATTCAGTCTGGGGCGATGATTCTCCAGTATACAGCTGCTTCCCTAGTTTCTGAAAATAAGACACTAGCTCATCCAGCAAGTGTGGATTCAATTCCATCGTCAGCGAATCAAGAAGATCATGTGAGCATGGGGACCATTGGTTCTAGGCATGCGTATCAAATTATCCAAAATGCGAGAAAAGTATTAGCGATCGAGGCCATCTGTGGCATGCAAGCTGCGGAATACAGAGGCAGTGAAAACCTTGCGAAGAAGACGAAACAGTTCTATACCGAAGCAAGAAAAGTGGTTCCGTCCATTGAGCAAGACAGAATCTTTTCAAAAGATATTGAACAACTAGACCATTGGCTAAAAACGAGAATGTGCGAGGAAGTTACGCCCGTCGTTTCTTGAGTTGTGAACGTTCGCTCTTTTTTAGGAGGGAAAGGGGTGGGTCGTTGCCGGTCGTAAAGTTGTCCACAGATAAAGGTGGGTTACGGGTGGTAAGATTTTGCTTAATTAACGAGGTGCATGATTGAAAATCAAAGCATAGAAACTAGAAATCACACCATATCAAAGTCTATGGTGCGATTTTAACCTCATACGCAAGCAAATCCGCAAAAATCTGTCCATAGAGCGTACCCAAATAATTCGGCTCTGTTCGTTCAGGATAAGGGGAAAAATAATTTCTCTTTCTTAAGTAGTGACAGTTTAATAATTTCATCATAAAACGGAGGAAGCTTAACCGCTCCTCCCCGGTCTAGTAGGCACAACGAACACAAAAGAGTTGATGTCGCGCTTCTACTCTGAAATTGAATCGCCACATCAACCAGCAACACTGTTTTTGAGGTAAAATTAAAGCTCAACATATTTAAACTGCCACATTCCAGGACGGTCCAAATCTTTACGTGCAAAAACCGAACAATTCTTCATCCCTCTCAACACCTTTAGAGAAGAGGGCGGGAGTTCTAAGCACTAATTGGATGAATTGGAACTGTTTGCAGCCGTTGACGCAGCAGTCACGGCAATAACGACACTCGCTTCAATGGCCATAATTGTTTCGTATACTGCTTTAGAAACAGGTAAATCTTTGTTCACTTGTTTCAGATGTTTACGAACCGATCGTTCTTCTTTACTATCGGGATAGACGATGCCAAGAAGCTTGCTTGCATCAATAAGTGATAACAACACGATGAGCCGTTCTTCTTCACGATTGAACGGCGTTTTTTCTTGCGCTTTTTGCAAGACGGTGTTGAACGTTTCACGCAGTCCAGTTATGTTGTTTTCTTCACGTAAATGATACGTATAGTGAGGGAAAATCCAGAGGAATTTATGTTCTTTCACGTCTAAATACGATTGTTCCTCGAGGTGATAAGCCATCACATTTGGCAAATTCTTATGAGCTGTCGTTAGTTTGTACACCCAATCTTTCGCTGAACGTTTACGCTTATCGTTTTCAATAATTTGCAACGTTTTTTGAAGAACAGGATCTTCGTGTTCACGATGAATAACGACAACTTTATCCTTTTGCAATTCTACATTTGCAGACAACATCAGCTCGGCGATTAACGCCCCGCTCAATCCGTATGGAAGCGCAGAACTACTGCGAACATACACCCGATCTTTTTCTGGATCAATCGCTGTAAGCATTAACATATCGGCTAAAGTTAACATTCCGATTCACTCCTTTAAATTATATACGTTGCGAGTTGTTGGAAGGATTCAGAAAATACTTTAAGAGTAAAGAAAAAACACTAAATACCACTGGCAAAAAAATATAAAACAACAACGTGCCGGAACCTGTGTTTAACGAAATGACGAGTACAATCATGGTGGTTAAGCTAAACAAAATTGTTGGTCCCTTCCATGTTCCGAAACGAGACAAGTAGTAATGGGCAGGGGCTATAATGAAGATGGTTATGAGTGTGATGCTAAAGAATGTTAATATGACGGTTATTCCAAATGAATGATCTGTGATTGCTGAATGTATCGCTAGGAAATGGTGAAATATACCTCCCAAAAATGAATAGATGACACTAACGATAATGGATGTGAGAGCCATATCTCGGAATAAGTCGTTCGTATTCATTATTACCTCCGCCTACCTTTTATTCAAATCCCCCGATGTCATACCACAACTTACGATAATCGACCCAACCTAATGTGTTCATTTCCACCCCATGTAAATTCTTGGGGTAAAATGCGTATTGCGTTAATCGATAAAGGTGAACATGCGTGTATTGACTTAATAGGTTGCGTTCGATGTGGAGTAGTTTGTTTAGTGCATCTGTTGATTGCAAGGCTTGTTTCACGTCATGAAGAATATCTTCAGGCAGATGAGTGTTTAATATGCTCTGACTGCTTAGAAAAGCCATCATATAAGTAAATAGCGGTGATTCAAGAAATAAGTTTTCTCCAAGTAGTAAATCAGCTCCTGCATGTTCACGGTGGAACTGGTCATAAGGCAACACTCGTAAACGCATACGAATTCCATACTTGAATAGGTGATCAATGATGAGTTGAGCATCTGCTTCATTTCCTGCTCCAGCATACGTGTAAAGCTGTAACGTTTCCCCGCTATATTTACTTTGTTGCAACAAGCTAGCTCCTCGTGTTTCGCTTCTTGCGCATGTGTCTTGTTCAAACTCTTGCACCATTCGCTCAGCTTTTGAAAATCGTTTGCCTTGGTAGCGTTCAAGTAATGAGCTGACGGGAAGAAGATGACAAATGGCTTCTCTCAAAAGGTCGTTGTTGGCTAAGGTGCTGTGTTCATATTTAAAGTTAGAAGTTTACTTCCTCGGTCCACTTTTTCATAACTTTCAAGCCGGTCATCCACACGTTCATAATAAGGGTAATGATAGAAATTTAACGGAACATCTTTCTCGTTAAAATGTTGTGCCGAAGGATAATTGTAAAGTTCAGGATAAAAAAACATGCCAACCATATCAAGCAGAGGCCTTGTGTGAAAGTGTTTTGAGAATGCGTGCATGATGAACTTTTTGTCTGTGAAGCTTGTTACTTCAAATGGCCCTGTTCCTACAGGCAGAGACGACCGTTCAACGGGAGTAATCGCAGCTCCGAGAGACGCAGCAATATGAAGCAAGTGTGGTTGTGAAGATTCAAATGTAATGCGCACAACATATCGGTTTAGTGTTTCAATCGTATCCATATCTTTAAATGCCCAATGATAAGGTGATTCTTTTATACGTAAGTGTTGTAAGAGGCTTTCCTGAACGTCTTTGGCTGTCATTTCTTTACCTGAATGGAATTGAACGTCTTTGCGTAAATAAAATGTCCATTGCTTGTTGTTGTTTTGTACGTGCCAATGATGTGCCAGGTCAGGTAAAAATTGCTCCGTCCGTTCATCATAACGAACGAGGCAGTTATAAAGATGCTTCATCACATGGTTTTCAGAACGACGGTGAACATGTAACGGATGTAAGCTCGTAAAGCTTCGGTAAGAAGGAAGAATAATCTGGTCTTTGGATGTCGTATTTATGCTTGCTTCAGTTCGAGTCATGTCGGTCATAAGCCAATCAAAAAACTGCTGTAACTCGGTATGAGGCAGAGAAAAGCGATGCAAAAACCCAAGAGCATCATCAATCGTTTGTGATGTGGCTACTTGTTTTGCTTGATCAATTAGAAAATCATTACGGCTAATGTGTAAACGAATGGACGAGATTCTGCCACGTCCACGACCAGCAGTCCACGTAATCCACCCCGCATCTGTCAGTTTAGCAAGTACTTTCTTCGCATTGCGATCTGTACAAGAGAGGATTGAGGATACACGTGGAAGCCGAATGAGAACAACAGTATTTACTTCTTTAATTTGATCTAATAACCGTAAGTAATATTCAATCAGGTGCACCTCTTCACCTCCTAAAAGGGGAACTCGATATATATTGAGTGTACACTTTTATTCCTCTTTAAAAAAGTTAGAATTATATGTGAAAGATGTGGAGGGGAATAAAATGAGTGGATCTGCTCGAATACGTGTTATCCAAGTTGCATTAATAACTGCGATCGCTTTATTTGGAGATGCGATGCTATTTATTGTACTGCCATTATATTATTCACAATTTGGGCTCACGGCTTTGTGGCAAATTGGGCTTTTGCTTTCCATTAATCGCTTAATTCGTCTTCCATTAAACCACTGGTTGCCTGGTTTTACCGGCGCTTTTCATTACGTACAGGCTTACTTATTGCGATGATTCTTGCAAGCCTCACAACCTTTTCCTACGGAGTGTTTCCGATTTTCTGGGTGCTGTTTATTGCCAGAATGCTCTGGGGTGTTGCCTGGTCATTGCTAAGAATGGGGGGGTTCCTCACCATAATTGAAGTGAGTTCTGATGATAATCGCGGAAAGCACGTTGGCATGTACAACGGTCTATGGGGGATTGGTGGACTTGTTGGAATGCTGGCAGGGGGTTTACTTGCAGACCAGATGTCAATTATGCCGATCACGACGGTGTTTGCTTTATGTGCTGCCGCGTGTATCCCGGTTGTTTGGCGAGTAATTCCTAACGTACTTATTACGAATGACGATTCAAAACAGGCGGTTACAAATGACAAATTTTCATTCACCTCGTACCATACAATCATTTTATTAACGAGCCTCGGTATGGGTTTTTTGATTATGGGATTGTTCGCATCCACGTTAAGCCCACTAATTGAAACCTACTATATTGAGGAATTGACCGTACTAGGGGTTGTGATTGGGGCGGCTACCGTTGCAGGCGTTCTGCAAGCGGTTCGTTGGAGTTGGGACCCCTTTGTTGCTCCGCTCGTCGGAAAGTGGATGGACCGACTGGAGCACTCACACTACTTATTATTTGTGCCTCTATCGGGGGGAGCGATCGTTTTCTTTTTAATTGGATGGACGAGTGAGCTGTATCTCTTGCTTTTGTTGCTCGTTGTATTTCAATTAATTTCGACGTTTTTTTTCGACCACGGTCGATACCATTGCAACAGAAGCGGCTTCAAAGACGGACAGGGTGAAATTTATGATGTGGCATACCATTATGGTAGACACTGGTGCAGCGGTAGGTCCTTTATTATCTTATTTACTGCTCTCGACATTTGATGGATCACTATCCATCGTTTACTTTATCGCAAGTGTCATATTCCTAGCATACACATGCGTTTGGGCATACGCCGCAAAAAAGATCAAAACAAAGCGAACATAATCGCGTATTCTACTATTGAAAGGAGGAGAGACGGTGCAAACCATCACTCAGCAAAGCGTTGCGTATATTGAAGAGAACTTGCTACAACCGATCACCTTGGAAACCGTTGCCATTGAAATGGGCTATTCTAAGTACCACTTTCATCGGACGTTTGTTCGAGAAGTTGGCATGAGTGCTACAGAGTACATTAAACATCGCCGACTTGTTCTCGCTGCTCACCAACTCCTCTATACAGAAGAGAGAATTATTGATATTGCACTTAATAGTTATTTTGAGAGTCAAGAAGCATTTACAAGAGCATTTAAAAAGTACTATTCCCTTCCTCCTGGAAAATATCGAAGTCTTTTCGTACAGAAAAAAGGAGATGAGCCAATGACCAATTCAGAAATTAAAGGGTGGTTCCTTAGCGGATCTCACCCCCATTTATACAAACTTACAGCGGATCAGGAGGTCGTTCATTACGGAAGCCAGAGTGTTCGGCTTGAATCAAAGGAAGCCTTAGGAGAAGAGTGCTTCGCAACGATTATGCAACAGTTTAAAGCGAAGCAGTTTATCGGCAAAAGAATGAAGTTTACGGGGTTCGTCAAAACAGAACAAGTGGAACAGTCTTGTGGATTGTGGATGAGAGTTGATGGGACTTCTCAAGATATTCTCCAATTCGATAACATGCACAATCGCCCAATTACAGGCACGACGGAGTGGAACTACTATACGATCATTTTAGATATTCCTGATGACAGTTCAATCATCTCAATCGGTCTTTTGTTATCTGGAAAAGGGAGAGTATGGGTGGATCATCTTTCTTTTGAAGAAGTGGACGATAACACCCCTTCTACAAATATGGATCCTGAAGCAGAGCTTGCCTCTGAACCTATGAACCTTTCTTTTGAGGAGGTTTGACGATGAAGAGAAAAAGGAAATCAGACCCACATTCACAATCGGTTTTCATTGATTTTTTTTTTGAAATTATTTTGTACGTGCCGCGGTTGATCAGGCGCCTCTTTAAAGAGATTTTTTAATACAAGAATGTACGTAGACTTCTAGTCTTGAGCCGTTTCTTGTCGCCAGTTAAGAGAATAGATTGTATAGAACGATATTTTCTTTTTTAAGGAGAATTCTGATGACCAAGATATTCATTGATCCAGGTCATGGAGGTCATGATCCAGGCGCTCAAGGAAACGGTCTCACGGAAAAAGTACTTGTTTTGCAAATCGGTCTACGCGTTCGAGATATTTTGCTTTCAGAATATGAGAATGTGGACGTTGCAATGAGTCGTACAACCGATGTGTTTGTTGAACTCTCTGAGCGTGCAAATCGTGCTGTTCGCTTTGGCGCAGACGGGTTTGTATCCATCCACTTAAATGCTTACGTTGCTTCAGCAAACGGTACAGAAACATTTATGCACAACAACTCCAACTTGCCTAGTCTGAGAAATCAACTGCATCAAAATATATTGTCGGAGATTCGTCGATACGGCACAGTAACTGACAGGGGATTAAAGTCTGCAAACTTTGCAGTTCTTCGGGGAACGTACCAGTCGATGAAAACCGCTCTCACTGAATCATTATTTATTACCAATGCTAGAGATGCCGCTCTACTTAAACGTTCAGAAGTCATTGAAGCGATAGCTAGAGGGCATGTGAACGGTATTGCGGCTGAGTTTAACCTATCAAAAATAACGGCAAAAGAGGAGGAGCAGTTTGTGAATTTAAATGATGCTCTGTTTGCAAGTAACATTGAGGCCATCCGCAGATTGGTTCGGCGACATGGTGTAGGGGATATGTCACAAAGGCTAGAAAACGGCACATTACCGTATGAAGACTTGATAGGCACTTTGATTAAAGCAATGGACGCTCCGGCACCTACTTCGGTTGCGCCCGCACATCAAGAAGCATGGCAAAAAGCGACGAGCCAAGGTATTCTAAATGGCGAACGACCAAAAGAACCCGTCTCCCGCGAGCAACTTGCAACCGTGTTAGATCGTACCGGCAACTTAGATTAATTGCTGATCCGTACCTCAAGTGAGGTACGGATTTTTTCCTTTGATTACGTGATACGGTGAATGGACCAAACGACACCGGAAGAAGAACCTGCACCAATATTCAAATTGATATTCAAGCCATTGGATACATAAAACAGACCAATTACGTCACCTGCATTTAAGTTCACATCTGCCGTTAAGTTCACACCCCCGTTACCGAGAATCGTTCGTAATGTTAATAGTAGAAGAATATTGACGTTTAATACCGGAAACAACCCTGAAGCAATAACTGTCGGTGTTGGAGAGATTCTTTCAAGAGTGAATGCTGGGTTAACTCCAGCCCCGAGCTGAACCGATATAGCGGCAGTCGTTTGATAATTAATCATCGCCTTAATCGAATAACGACCTGAAGTTGGAACTGTGTAATTCCCAGTCGTAGGATCAAACCCAGTGTCTGTATAAAAAGGAGCTGGCGTAATCCAATTTCCCAATTGACCGGCCGCGCTAAGCGTTGCAGGCGTTCGTTGTGCAGAAAACCCTTGTAACGATACATTCGGACCAGTACTACCCGTTGGGCCTGTTGACCCTGAAGGACCCGTAGGTCCAGTGGACCAGTTGCACCAGTAGCTCCCCTCGTGCCAGTGGCCCCAGATGGTCCGGTAGTTCCTGTTGGACCCGTACCGCCAGTAGCCCCTGTTATGCCGGTGATTCCGGTACTCCCAGTCGAACCTGTAGAGCCAGTAACACCTGTTGATCCAGTCGGTCCAATAGGTCCGGTAGCGCCAGTGGGTCCTGTAGCACCCGAAGGTCCGGTGGCACCGGTGCTACCCGTTGCTCCAGTATTGCCAGTCGAGCCGCTAGGTCCGGCAACTCCGGAAGCGCCAGTGATTCCAGTACTACCTGTATTTCCGGAGGGACCGCTAGGTCCAGTAATTCCAGTAGCTCCAGTAACACCTGTTGAACCAGTAACCCCAGTAGGACCTGTATTTCCAGTCGTTCCTGTAATCCCCGTAGGACCAGTTGTGCCAGTGTTCCCGGTACTGCCGGTTAAGCCGCTAGGCCCGGTGACACCAGTGACACCGGTAGTGCCCGTTGCTCCAGTAACCCCCGTAGCACCTGTAGGGCCAATGGCGCCTGTAACCCCAGTCACACCACTACTCCCGGTAGGACCTATTGCGCCAGTAACGCCGGTATTGCCAGTACTTCCAGTGATACCCGTAGGTCCGGTAATTCCAGTAGCCCCGGTGTTTCCTGTTGATCCTGAAGGACCAGTAGCGCCCGTAGGACCTGTGAATCCTGTGTTCCCGGTAGGCCCCGTTGCTCCAGTATTGCCAGTTGAGCCAGTAGGTCCGGTAACTCCGGTAGCTCCTGTGATTCCAGTACTGCCTGAAGGACCAGTGGCACCTGTGGTGCCCGTTGCTCCAGTAGCACCCGTAGCACCTGTAGCCGATGGCGCCAGTAACCCCAGTCACACCACTACTCCCGGTAGGACCTATTGCGCCAGTAACGCCGGTATTGCCAGTACTTCCAGTGACACCTGTAGCCCCGATTGCTCCTGTATTTCCAGTTGGACCGCTAGGTCCAGTAGGTCCAGTGGCGCCACCACTCCCGGTAGGGCCGGTAGTACCTGTGCTTCCAGTAGGTCCAGTAACTCCAGTAGGACCAGTGTTCCCGG
Source organism: Geomicrobium sp. JCM 19037 (assembly GCF_000698105.1). Taxonomy (NCBI): domain Bacteria; kingdom Bacillati; phylum Bacillota; class Bacilli; order Caryophanales; genus Geomicrobium; species Geomicrobium sp. JCM 19037. The sequence continues at coordinate 19,773 of NZ_BAWZ01000011.1, forward strand.
TGCTGCCCGTTATGCCTGAAGTGCCAGTGACACCTGTGATTCCCGTTGCTCCAGTATTACCAGTCAAGCCAATAGGTCCGGTAACTCCTGTAGCTCCAGTGATTCCAGTACTGCCTGAAGGACCGGTATCACCCGTGGGTCCTGTAGCCCCTGAAGGTCCCGACGCACCGGTAACTCCAGCATCCCCAGTACTGCCTGTAGCGCCAGTTGGACCTGTGACACCAGTTGCACCAGGTAAGCCAGTAGAACCTGTAAATCCCGTTATACCCGTGGGCCCGGTTGCTCCAGTAGTTCCGGTTGAACCACTAGGTCCAGTGCACCGGTGATTCCTGAAGCTCCAGTACTGCCAGTTGAGCCAGTAGGTCCGGTGGCACCAGTCGCTCCAATAATTCCGGTGCTGCCTGAAGGACCGGTGACACCAGTGGCACCTGTGGTGCCCGTTGCTCCAGTAGGGCCGATGGTGCCAGTAACCCCAGTCACACCACTACTCCCGGTAGGACCTGTTGGGCCAGAAACCCCGGTATTGCCAGTACTTCCAGTGTTACCTGTAGCCCCGATTGCTCCTGTATTTCCAGTTGGACCGCTAGGTCCAGTAGGTCCAGTGGCGCCACCACTCCCGGTAGCCGGTAGTACCTGTGCTTCCAGTAGGTCCAGTAGGTCCGGTAACCCCAGTAGGACCAGTGTTCCCGGTGCTGCCCGTTATGCCTGAAGTACCAGTGACACCTGTGATTCCCGTTGCTCCAGTATTACCAGTCAAGCCACTAGGTCCGGTAACTCCTGTAGCTCCAGTGATTCCAGTACTGCCTGTAGCGCCAGTTGGACCTGTGACACCAGTTGCACCAGGTAAGCCAGTAGAACCTGTAAGTCCCGTTATACCCGTGGACCCGGTTGCTCCAGTAGTTCCGGTTGAACCACTAGGTCCAGTGGCACCGGTGATTCCTGAAGCTCCAGTACTGCCAGTTGAGCCAGTAGGTCCGATAACCCCTGTAACACCAGTAATTCCTGTGGCTCCAGTGCTTCCAGTATTGCCAGTTGCCCCAGTAATTCCTGTTGCTCCAGTATTGCCCGTTAAGCCACTAGGTCCGGTGGCACCAGTCGCTCCAATAATTCCAGTACTGCCTGAAGGTCCAGTAGCACCGGTGCTGCCTGTAGCTCCAGTCGGTCCTGTAACTCCAGTCACACCACTACTCCCAGTAGGCCCTATTGCGCCAGTAACCCCGGTATTGCCAGTACTTCCAGTGTTACCTGTAGCCCCGATTGCTCCTGTATTTCCAGTTGGACCGCTAGGTCCAGTAGGTCCAGTGGCGCCACCACTCCCGGTAGTGCCGGTAGTACCTGTGCTTCCAGTAGAGCCAGTAGGTCCGGTAACCCCAGTAACTCCAGATGGTCCTGTAACACCTGTTGGACCAGTTAAGCCGGTCGGTCCAGTGTTACCTGCAGTGCCAGTATTACCTGTAGCTCCAGTAATTCCAGTACTGCCTGAAGGACCGGTATCACCCGTGGGTCCTGTAGTCCCTGAAGGTCCCGACGCACCGGTAACTCCAGTAGCCCCAGTACTGCCTGTAGTGCCAGTTGGACCTGTGACACCAGTTGCACCAGGTAAGCCAGTAGAACCTGTAAATCCCGTTATACCCGTGGGCCCGGTTGCTCCAGTAGTTCCGGTTGAACCACTAGGTCCAGTGGCACCGGTGGTACCTGTGATTCCTGAAGCCCCAGTACTGCCAGTTGAGCCAGTCGGTCCGATAACCCCTGTAACACCAGTAGGACCAGTAATTCCGGTACTGCCTGAAGGTCCAGTAGTGCCCGTAGTGCCCGTGGTCCTGTAGCCCCTGAAGATCCCGTCACACCGGTGGTGCCGGTTGCACCGGTAACGCCAGTAGGCCCTGTATTTCCCGTTGCTCCAGCATTGCCGGTCGAGCCACTAGGTCCGGTAACGCCAGTAACCCCAGTAACCCCGATAGGCCCTGTATTTCCAGTCGTTCCTGTGTTCCCCGTAGCACCAGTTGAGCCAGAAGGACCAGTGCTGCCCGTCGCTCCAGTACTACCTGTAATGCCAGTAGGGCCAGTGAATCCCGCTACACCCGTAGCCCCGGTTGCTCCAGTATTTCCAGTTGAACCGCTAGGTCCAGTGGCGCCAGTACTCCCTGTAGGCCCGGTGGTACCTATGATTCCTGTTGCACCGGTGTTGCCAGTTGAGCCAGTGGGTCCGGTTACACCTGAGGGTCCAGTAGCTCCAGTGATCCCTGTCACACCACTACTCCCAGTAGGACCTATCGCGCCAGTAACGCCGGTATTACCAGTGCTTCCCGTGTTACCTGTAGCCCCCGTTGCTCCTGTATCTCCAGTTAAGCCACTAGGTCCTGTAACCCCAGTGGACCCAGCAGCCCCAGTATTCCCAGTAGGGCCAGTGCTTCCAGTATTTCCTGTTGATCCTGTAGCCCCTGTATTTCCCGTAGCTCCATTCGCTCCTGTAGGACCAGTGACACCAGTAGCTCCTGGAGGCCGGTGGTACCAGTGAATCCCGTTACACCTGAAGGACCAGTAGCTCCTGTATTTCCAGTTGAACCGCTAGGACCTATAGCGCCAGTACTCCCAGTAGCGCCTGGAGGACCAGTTAAACCAGTCGGACCCGTATCCCCAGAGACCCCCGTCGCGCCTGTTGTTCCTGTACTTCCAGTTATGCCAGTAACCCCAGTAACGCCCGTTGATCCGGTTACACCCGTATCCCCAGTTGCTCCTGTATCTCCAGTTGAACCGCTAGGTCCAGTGGCGCCAGTACTCCCTGTAGGCCCGGTGGTACCTATGATTCCTGTTGCACCGGTGTTACCAGTAGAGCCCGTAGGTCCGGTACTTCCAGTAGGCCCTGTATTTCCTGTTGATCCTGAAGGTCCCGTAGCCCTGTATTGCCCGTTATTCCTGTGTTCCCCGTAGATCCCGCCGCACCTGAAGGCCCAGTAACTCCAGTAGCCCCTGTCGATCCAGATGCACCAGTACCGCCAGTAGCACCAGTGATTCCGGGAGCCCCAGTGTTACCTGTAGTACCAGTTGATCCAGTAGGCCCTGTATTTCCCGTGTTACCTGCGAGTCCAGTAACACCGGTACTGCCCGTCACGCCAGTGCTTCCAGTCAAACCTGTTGCCCCCGTAGCCCCAGTACTGCCTGTAGCCCAGTGGGACCAGTCACACTAGTCAATCCAGTCCCTGGCGGCCCCGTTGGTCCAGTAGCACCTGGAACCCCTTGAGGTCCTGCTAGTCCTTGTCTTCCTGGTCGGCCAAGTGGCCCTGTAGCACCAGTAGCTCCCGTATTTCCTGTTGGCCCAGTTACTGTAACCCCATTAGGAGGCATTGATGAAGTATATAGAGACTGAATAAGTTGATTGTTTATGTGAATGCCACTCAGGCGATTTTTGCGATTTCCGTTCCGCAAATGATCCCATTCCGAGTTGGGTCTCAATGATGTCTCCTCCTCCATGAGTGTTTTCTATTGTGTATGCAATAAGTGTAGAAAACGTTAGAAAAGTCCATCATATTACCGACGTTGACAATCATCACTAACGTACATATACTGGAACTAATTCTACGAAAAGGAGGAAAGTTATATTATGTTTTTACCCAGACTACGCTTCCCGACATTGAACAAGTAATGGAATCGTTCAATGACTCTGCACTCCGCAGGGTAAACGGGATAAGTCTGTCATTTTATAACTTCTTCTATCGATGAGTTGGGCGGATTTTTCTGCTCTTCTCTTTTTTTGTACAGACTTTCTTCTCACTCTGACGGATCAGAGCAAACGGAGGAAGAGAGAATGGAAAAAGTAACGATTGAATTAGAAAACATCCAAATGTCGTATTTGGATCGTGTTGTACTTGATATACAAAAGCTGTCTGTCCATCAGTTTGATCGGATTGGAATTGTCGGAACCAATGGAAGTGGCAAAAGCACACTCTTAAAGTTAATGAGTCGCGAAGTTACACCAAGCAGGGGAAAAGTAATTAGTCATACAGACGCTAGTGTATTTCCGCAATTGGACAGTGAAAGTAATGCGGCGGCAGATGCTGAATGGCTCGGACGATTATCTGTCCCTAGTCACGACCAACTTAGCGGTGGAGAAGAGACGAGAAGAAAGCTCGCTCAAACATTCTCGGTCTATAAAGAGGTGTTGCTTTTGGATGAACCAACAACACATTTGGACCGTGAAGGTGTGCGCTTTGTCATTGATGAATTGAAGTACTATTATGGTGCTTTCGTTTTGGTTAGCCATGACCGTGACGTATTAGATGAATTGGTTACAAAGATATGGGAAGTCGATCAGGGGCGAGTGACGGTCTATACCGGCAATTACTCGGACTACAAACAACAGAAAGAGCTGGAGAACAAACAGCAAGCCAATCAATATGATAAATATTTAAAAGATAAGGAACGACTTCAAAGATCAGCACAAGAAAAAATGAGAAAAGCGAGTGATGTTACAAAGGGAAGTAAAGGCACGCCAAACGCCAATCGCATGTTTATGACAAAAGAAAAAGGAAGCAGTCAAAAGGCGATGGCGAAAGCTGCAAAAGCAATTGAACAGCGAATGGATCAATTAGAAGAAGTCCAAGCTCCAGAGCAAGCACAACGCATTCGCTTTCATACTCCTGAAGTGTTGGAATTACACAATAAAGTGCCCATTATGGCAGACCGAGCAACCATTCGAGCAGGAAATCGAATCCTAGTAAAGGATGTTAGTTTTCAACTACCTTTAGGAAAAACAATCGCCTTTACAGGTGCCAATGGTGCAGGGAAGTCAACGCTTTTGCACCATATTGCAAACGATCAAGCTGGCGTGATATTGTCACCGAAAGTCGTAATCGGCCGGTATGAGCAGATGGCTTATCATTTCGAGAGTGATGAAACTGTCATTGATTGGATTCGAAATCAATCAGATTACGAAGAACCACAAATTCGTGCAGTGCTGTCCTCAATGGGTTTTCAAGGGAATGATATACAGAAATCAGTCAATCAACTTAGTGGTGGAGAAGCCATTCGCCTTGTTTTGAGTGAACGATTTTTAGGAAGCTATAACGTGCTCATCTTAGATGAACCAACGACTTTTCTTGATGTGCAAAGCATTGAAGCACTCGAAGAAATGATCGCTAAATACAAGGGAACTGTTCTTATTGTGTCTCATGACAAGCGATTTTTAGAGGGTGTTTCGGACCTGATCTATGAGATTAAAGATGGTAGATTAACACGTACAAAGTAGAGAAAGTTAGAGCCTCTTGTTGTTAAAGCAAGAGGCTCCTTAAGGAAAAAAGGCCCAAAGCAAATCTATAGCTTTTACCGATTTCAGTTAATTCTATTAAATGAGATAATAATAAAAATGCAGAGGGGTGAACCTATGAAAAAGTTCTATTATTTATGTGGTGCTGCTGCGCTATTTTTATCAAGCCCATCGTTGTCGTTGTCTGCTGAAAATGGAAATGTTCCAGAGGCAAATGATGAGAAGTCTCGTATTTTGCTTGTAGAGAATGAGGTAGATGATCAAGCAATGTCTACACAAGAAAGTCGTGGAAATTACACCGATCAAGCTTGAACTTTATCGAGTCAAATCAAGATGTGCTCGGTATTGCAGAGCCTGATCAGGAATTAGAATTAATTGAAGAAACCGAAGACGAACACGGCATGACGCATATTCGCTACCAGCAAGTCGTAAATGGTGTTCCCGTTGAAGGACATCAATTACTCGTTCATTTCAACGCCGATGGCACAATGAGTAGTGTAAATGGCAATTACCATGAGGCGCAATCGGCCGTATCAACGAGTGCTGTTCATCTGTCTACAGAAGATGCGGTCAATGAGGCAAAACATCATGTAGATGCTCCTGACCACCTTGAATATAAACCTACAGCAGAATTGATCATGTATCCAATGGGGGATGAACTTGTTACCGTATATAAAGTAAACATAAACTTCATGGGCGAGGAGCCAGGGGATTGGCATGTGTTTGTGAACGCAGAAAATGGAGAGATCGTTGATCGTTACAATACGATCGGTCATCTCGCCGAAGACGCAGGCTTAGAAGTGGAAGACATATCACCTGCCCCTGTAGAAGAAAATCCGCTCATGCAAATCCGACAGCTTCCAGAAGACATTGACCGAAGTGATTTTGGGCCTATGCACGGGTCCGGTTTTGGTGTGCTCGGCGATTATCGAGTACTAAATATGGCGTATAAGATTTCTGACATTCCTCAAGGTACATTTAAGCTGTATGATTGGACGCGGCCGGACTTTGAGGGCATTTACACATATGATATGAAGAACCAATTTCCTTCTAGTGGCTTCGGGCTGCCGGGAGACCCATTTACAAACGATACCGCAGGGTTTAATTCAAGTTACGATGCACCGGGGGTGGACGCACATTACAACTCTTTGAGGGTGTATGAATATTATCTAGAAGAGCACGGTCGGAATTCTCTAGACGATGAAGGAGCACCCTCATTTCAACGGCCAATTACGGGGATAACTTCAATAACGCATTTTGGAACGGTAGACAGATGGCCTATGGGAATGGAGATGGACAGCAATTCATTCCATTATCAGCAGGCTAGATGTTGCCGCTCATGAAATTACACATGGCGTCATTACGAACACCGCCAACTTGATGTATCGTTTTGAGTCTGGCGCAGTCAACGAATCCATCGCCGATATTTTCGGGGTATTAGTGGATGACTCCAGCTGGGATATTGGCGATGATATTATCGGGGAAGCGTGGCTTGCTGAGGGTAGAACAGCGCTTAGAAGCTTAGAAGAACCAGGGAAATTCCCAGTTAACGATGCGTACGTTGAGTATGGGAATGGTTCAGGAGTCTTCCCTGCACACATGGATGAATTCTATGATATGCCCATTCAGGTTGATAATGGAGGTGTGCACGTCAACTCATCCATCATTAATCATGCAGCATTTCTCATCGGCGATGATATCGGACGTGAAGCATTAGGAAATATCGTATACCGAGCACTCACCGTTTACCTTACACCAATTTCAAACTTCGACGATACCCGATTCGCATTTGTGCAATCAGCAGTCGACCTTTACGGTGAAGGAAGCGAGGAAGCAACATCAACTAGAAACGGCTTCGACGGTGTTGGGATTTACGAAGAATAACTAAGTTGAGAAGTGATAAAAACCAGCTCGAGTCCGACTCGAGCTGGTTTTTATATATGTCTTACAATTAATAAATAATTTGTAAATATATAGTGTAATTGATAACGATTACGGGTACGGAAGAATGAAGCAATATGTCTGAATAAAGAGGTGGATCATGATATGAGAAAGAGTGTAATGATCGTCACTTTAACAATTGTACTTATTTTGTTGTCCGTTTTAATTTTGAGAGAAAGTTCTGTAACAACAATTGGTGAAGAGATTAACGCGGGAGAACTCAATGAAATTGCCTACATATATTTACAGGATGAGTCGGGTGAGATGAAGTACACGTACATTACTGACGAATCTAGCATTCGTCAGTTTAGTGATGAATTATTTGAAATTTCTATTATAAGCACAAATACGCCTATAGATGCATCCAATATTCAATATTGGGTTGAAGTCCATTCCCAAGTTGAAGAATTATTTACGTTATCGTTGACTAGTAATGCTCTGAAAATAAGTGATCCTAACTTGCAGAATGATCTTACGAGCATTTCAACCAGATATTATGAGTTAGCAAATGTGGAGGATATTGATTTTATTAACAACATGGAACTTGACTTTAGGGAACTTGAATAATGAATTTTAAGATCCATCAACTCAGGCTCAATTCATGGTGTAAGTGCAAATTAAAAGAGTTCTAATAATCGAAAGAACAACAAAAGGAAGAGTAATTTGTATATGTTGAGCGTTGGAATTATCTGGTTTGCCGTGTTCTTGCTCAATTTTCATTACATGCAGATAATCGTATTCGAGAACACCCCACTCTTCTTGGCTATACAACTACTCCTGTAGTCACAAAAATTAATTTTTGAGGCAGCTGGTTGAGCGAAATTAATCATCCTTGATCAGGATTGTCACTCAAACGTTGCCAGTAATCACAATAAGAAGTATATGAAACATTTGGTGACGTAAAGTGCTCTGGTTTAGGAGCAACTTGCCACATAAATGAGTCAAAGAGTGACGGTCATTGTCCATTATGATAACCACGAAGCATGCAGTTCACGCCTTTTTATAAATGAGTGAAATCCATAAGCTTTTCACGTGAATAAAGAGAAGCGACATAATTCATGCCATCCACTACTAGAAATATGTGTGATCACGGCAGTTTTAATAGCAAAATGTATAAAGAGCAATTGTCACCTAGACAAGGTCCACATAACAATTGATTACTGATATAGACGCTTACAATATGTATCCCTGTTAGTTTTCATGTTTTTGGTAAACCCTATGGTGAAATGCGCATAGGAGGTTACATAATGAATAAGAAAGACATGGATTGGACGGTCTTTGGAATTAGTGGAGGATTATTGCTCGTATTTTTAATCGCTTCTATGATTGACGCTGGAGCTGTCGGGCAATTTGTGGATGCTTCGTTTGCCTGGTCTTCCAAGTATTTTGGAGCCTATTGGCAAGTGTTTATGGTGCTGACGTTTATCATAACGCTCATTATGAGTTTTACAGAACTTGGGACGGTTCGCTTAGGAAAGTTACCTCGACCGAATATTTCGCGGTTTAAGTGGCTGGCGATGCTCATGACGACGCTCCTTGCCGGTGGGGGTGTGTTTTGGGCAGCGGCTGAACCGATGTACCATTATCTAGACGTTCCCCCAGTGTTCCTCGGTGATGATGCAACTGCTTCGGCAGTACATGCGGGACTATCGCAAGGCTATTTACATTGGGGATTTCTAGCGTGGACGATGATCGGGACATTAGGTGTTGTTGTGCTCATGTATGCAAAGGACAAGGGACAACCCCTTAAACCTCGTACCCTATTGTACCCGCTTCTTGGTGAGCGGGTGATGAATAAAAGTGTAATTGGAGCGACAGCGGATATTGTCTCCATACTTGCGGCTTGTGCAGGAACGATTGGACCGATTGGATTTCTTGGTTTACAAGCTGGATATGGGTTAAATGCCATATTTGGTTTCCAGATACATTTGCTGTGCAAGTGAGCATGATTTTTGTGCTCGTTGGTATTGCGACGATTTCTGCGGCAACGGGAATTCATAAAGGGATTCAGTGGCTAAGCCGCTTTAATATTATATTTACGGTATTTCTAGCAGTACTCATCTTATTGCTCGGTCCGGCGATGTTCATTGTCGATCAATTCATTAGCGCATATGGATCGTACTTAATGAACTTTTTCCCGATGAGTTTTTATCGAGGCGATGAAGAGTGGTTATCGGGTTGGACGATCTTCTTTTGGGGATGGTTTATCGGTTATGGGCCGATTATGGCAATTTTTATAAGTCGAATTTCAGACGGAAGAACGGTCCGAGAACTGTTTTTGTCCGTTGCTTTTATTGCTCCTCTCGTGACGAATTTCTGGTTTACAGTTGTTGGGGGAACAGGATTATTTTATGAAATTAACACCCCTGGTTCGGTGAGTGACATTCTCTTTGAAGGCGGTCTGCCCGCATCGATTTTTGCGATTGTACAACAACTGCCTCTTGCGACATTGTTTGCGATTGCGTTTATCCTCGTAACGTGTGTATTTGTGGCCACAACAGCAGATACAATATCATATTCAATCGGTATGATTATTAGTGGTCAACAAACACCTCCGAGAACGGTTCGGATGTTTTGGTCAATTATTTTCGGTGCGGTTGCCGCTGTATTGTTGTATATCGGTGAAGGGACGATTGATGCATTGCAGTCATTTATCGTTGTGACAGCGGTGCCCGTCTTTTTGCTCATGCTCCCGACATTATGGTTGGCTCCTCGCGTGACAATGAGCATGTTGGCAGAAGCGAAAGCGGCTCGTAAAGATGAACGCCAACACGATGAGGAAAACTTCACAGATTTGTGAAACCCATGCTCCTCTGCAAACGTAAAACATGCTATCATATAGGAATAGAATAGATACGGAGGTGGGGAAATGGGGAAAAGAGTCTTTCTTTTTATACTGACGAACATCTTGGTTATGACGACCATATTTATCGTCTGGTCCATTATATCAAGAGTCTTTGATATTCATTTGTACTCGAGTGACGGCATGTTGCAATTGTTACCACTCGCTATATTTAGTTTGATGTTCGGTTTTGGTGGTGCTTTTATTTCCTTGGCAATGTCTCGTTGGATTGCGAAGAAGATGATGAAAGTGCGTGTGCTCGACCCGAATGGTAACTTGAATCAATATGAGCGTAGTGTAGTGGAGAAAGTCCACCGCATGTCACGTGCAGCCGGCCTTGCTCATATGCCGGAAGTGGGAATCTATCACTCTAAAGAAGTGAATGCTTTTGCAACAGGGCCATCGAAAAAGCGCTCTCTCGTTGCGGTTTCTACAGGTCTTTTAGAGTCTATGGATGATGATGCGGTTGAAGGCGTCATCGCTCACGAGATTGCTCACGTTTCAAACGGAGACATGGTCACGATGACGCTTCTCCAAGGAATTGTGAATGCGATTGTTATTTTTGCAGCGCGTGTCGTCGCGTTTGTTGCAGCTCAGTTCGTACGTCAAGAATTACAATGGATCGTTAACTTTGTCATGATCCTTGTGTTACAAATCTTGTTCTCAATCCTCGGAAGCCTTGTCGTGAACGCTTTCTCCCGCTATCGAGAGTATCATGCAGACAATGGCGGAGCTGATCTTGCAGGCAAGGACAAAATGATTCACGCATTGCAATCACTTCAACGTTATGCAGAACGAGCTACGGTCCAAGACCACCGCGATGATTCCGCTGTACAAACGATGAAGATTAACGGCAATGGCGGCATGATGCGTTTGTTCTCAACGCACCCTGCACTTAGCGACCGAATTGCAAGACTAGAGCAGAAATAGTTATTTATTTGAGCTAGACCGTAAAACACGGTTCTAGCTTTTTTAATGGTCTAAGGAAGAAAAAATTTAGATGAAACTTGGCACTGTTACTGCAGAGGATATCGTGTATAATAAAGACAAGATATTACCTGTCGACAGACGACAGGTATTTGTGGAGGGCACATTTATGAAAAGTTGGAAAATTGCAAGCATACCAGGTGATGGTGTAGGGAAAGAGGTTGTCCCAGCCGCAGAACGAGTGCTTCACGCCATGGCGGAAGTTCATGGCGGGTTTCAATTTGAATTCACGTCATTTCCGTGGAGTTGTGAGTATTATTTGGAGCATGGTGTGATGATGCCGGAGGATGGACTTGATACGTTGGCGTCTTTTGATAGCATCTTTTTAGGTGCTGTTGGAAACGAAAACCTTGTTCCGGATCATGTATCTTTGTGGGGTTTATTAATAAAGATTCGACGCGAGTTCGAACAAGTGATTAATATGCGCCCTGCGAAAGTGCTCCCTGGCGTCCGGTCTCCATTAGCGAACCCTAAGGAATTTGATTTTGTTGTCGTTCGTGAAAATAGTGAAGGAGAATACAGTTCGAGTGGAGGAAGAACAGGTCGGGGCGAAGATGAGATCGCCATTCAAAATGCGGTGTTCACGAGAAAAGGTACGGAGCGTGCCATGCGATTTGCTTTTGAACAAGCGAATAAGAGAGGTAGTCACGTAACGAGTGCAACGAAGTCAAACGGCATTATTCACAGTATGCCGTTTTGGGATGATGTGTTTAACGATGTGAAGATGGATTTCCCGAAGGTAACGACGGACTCGCAACACATTGACGCTCTAGCTGCTTTTCTCGTCACAAAGCCTGAAACACTAGATGTGATTGTTGCTTCAAACCTTTTTGGGGACATTCTTACCGACATCGGTGCTGGCATTATGGGAAGCATTGGTGTCGCTCCAGCCGCAAACTTAAATGTGAATGGAAAATATCCATCGATGTTTGAACCTGTTCACGGATCAGCCCGGACATTGTCGGACAAGGAATTGCCAACCCGATCGGACAAATCTGGACTGCGAAAATGATGTTGGACCACCTTGGAGAAGAAGCGTCTGCATCGAAGATTTTGAATGCTATTGAACATGTGACTCGTGAACAAATTGTCACCCCTGACCTAGGGGGTACGGCAACGACAGAAGAAGTTACCGAAGCAATTATAAAACAATTAAAGAGGTGACCTATGGCAGAGCTAACGGTTGGAGGCATACGCATTCACTTTACAGATGACGCTCAGATTGAAAAGCCGGTGTGTGTATTGTTGCATGGATTTCCGCAAAGCTCGTTAACGTGGCGGTATGTCACTCCGTATTTGGCTAATCATTACCGTGTGATTATGGTTGATTTAAGAGGGTACGGAAAGTCGGACAAACCGGTTCAGGAAGAACTGTACACAAATGAAATTATGGCCAATGATGTTGCGGAAGTTCTCGATCATTTGGACATTCATCAAGCACTAGTCGTAGGTCATGACCGCGGAGCGAGGGTCGCGAGAAGGCTCGCTTACGAAAAGCCAACACTCGTGAAGAAATTAGTGCTCATTGATATTTTGCCTGTAGAGTATGTGTATCAATTGTCTGCAGAAGAAGCAGCAAAGAAATATTGGCATTGGATATTTCAAGTCATTCCAGATTTACCAGAGACCTTAGTTGAAGGCAAGGAAGAAGCGTTTCTTACTTATTTATTGGACCGTGGAGACGGCTTGTATGAACGGTTAAAGGCGGATGGTTCATTTGATGAGTACTTGCGTGACTTTCAACAGCCAGGTGCGGTAAAAGCGGCACTAAATGACTATCGCGCGACGTACCGAACCGATCTAGCATTCTATAAAAAAGGCGTAGACAAACTTCCCCAAGATACATTGTTATTATGGGGGGAGAACGGAAACCTCGCTGGATTACCTGTCATCGACGTATGGAAGCAAACTGTTGCTCGTGTCGAAGGTGTAGAAATTAAAGATTGTGGACATTATGTACCTGAAGAAAAACCAAGAGAAGTTGCGGAGTACATTCTTCAATTCGATGAATCATGACATGATAAGCCGACCCAGATACAAGTCTGGATCGGTTTTTTTAATCTGATAGCTGTTCGGCCATGGAAATAAATTTCTTCAGCGCGGAATCGACGTGCATGTCTTTGCGGTGTACGAATATGATTTGAATGTGAGAATGTGGCTCAGGAATATCATAAAAGGAAACAGGTCGATCAAATCGATGAGAGTCGACGAGGGAAATCGGTGCAATGGAGAACCCTAGACCAGCATTCACGCAATTCAAGATGGATTCAATCGTATTAAATTCCATAATTCGTCGCGGGTAAATCTCTTCTTCTGTCATCCACGTTTCTAGACGTTCACGATAAAGATCATACGGTCTTGTGAGCAATGTTTTATGTTGAACATCGCCCGGTGTGATGGGACTGCTTGAGTAGAGCACCAACTCTTCCGTGAAGATCTCCGTCGTGACAAGCTCAGGATGTTCAACAGGTCCAACCATAAACGCCCCGTCAAGCTGATAATTAAAAATATCATCGAGGAGAACTTTCGTCGTACCGACGCGTAAAGACAGTTCGACATCGGGGTAGTTTTTACTATAGTCAACGAGTAAATTCGGCAGGCGGCTGGAAGCTGTCGTTTCATTCGTTCCGATCCGCAACGTCCCATGAGGCATTTCATCATCGATAAGCGCAAGCGTTGTTTCGTCAACAAGTGCGAGAATCTGCTCAGCATACTGAAGAAGTTGACGTCCTTTCGGGGTTAAGGTCATCCCTCGGGGTTGACGAAAAAACAGATCGGTTTGAAACTCTTTTTCTAGCTTTTTAATTCGCGCTGTGATGTTGGACTGTACATAGTTCAGTACTTCGGCAGTTTTCGTTGTATTCTGTTCTTTTGCTAACGTAACGAAGATGTGCAAGTCTTTCAGTTCCATTGTATACTCCTATCATTTATAATGATCGATTGCGCTCATTCTTAATTATTTTTAATGATTGATATTATCTCATATAATATAATTAAAGCCAATCAACTAAAGGAGAAATGCTCATGTGGTTAATCGATGAATTAGGCATGACAAATGAAAAGAACAAAAACTTTTATCGTTTTATTCAAGAAAACTTTAGAAGGTATGAAAATAAAGAGCCGATGAAGCCGCTCACGTACCAAGTCATTAGCGAGGATACAGAAACATTGCTAAACGGATGGGCTTCGCTAAAGGACGACATGAAAAAGATTGATTCAACGGAAGAGAAGCTGAACGTGCTAAAGACGTTTATTGAAGTGAACACGAATAGCTCCAGCATTGATGAATTGCTCGAACAATTGGAAGTAGACGAAAACATGATGGTGCACAATGAATCGGACCAAAGTACAGTGGACACCTTGAAAGAATTGCGTCTCACGATTGATTCCATGCACAAACTTCACTTCGTTTAAAAGCAGCGAGAATATCGCATGAAATGAGGCCATAACTATGAACATTTCAGACGTCGTACGCCTCCCAGAACTAACCAACCGAGTAGTAAGTGAACAAACAGCCGCCAGTTGGATTTCTGATGGCATGACATTAGGGTTAAGTGGGTTTACTCGTGCCGGTGACGCCAAAGTCGTACCAAAAGCTCTAGCGAAAAAAGCAAAGAACGACCCGATGAAAGTCAATGTTTTTACAGGGGCGTCTCTTGGGGCTGACTTAGATAAAACGATGGCAGAAGCCGATCTTGTAAACAAGCGTCTCCCGTTCCAGGTGGATACAACGATGCGAAAGAGAATTAATGAAGGAGACATTTACTTCATTGACCAACATCTTTCCCACACATCAGAAGCTCTTCGCCAACAAGCGTTGCCCCCGATTGATTTTGCGATCATTGAGGCGGTAGCCATTACCGAGGACGGAGAAATTATTCCAACGACATCTGTTGGAAACTCAGCGTCATTTGCTGAGCACGCAAACGAGATTATTGTGGAGATTAATACGGCTCAACCAACATCATTAGAAGGTATGCATGACGTTTATCAGTTGGATGAACAGGGCAATCGAGACCCAATTCCGTTAACTGCTCCTGACGACCGCATCGGAGCAAAAGGCATTCGTGTTCACCCTGATAAAATTCGGGGCATCGTTTTCACTCACCAACTTGACTCCCCTTCAACTGTTACACCTCCAGACGACGAAACCGAACAAATTGCCAGGCATCTTATTTCCTTTTTAGAAAAAGAGAACGATGAAGGCCGTCTACCTGAAACGCTAGCACCGCTACAGTCGGGCATCGGTTCTGTCGCAAATGCTGTGTTTAGTGGATTAAAAGACTCACGGTTTAGAGACTTGGAAGTGTACTCCGAAGTGTTACAGGATTCGGTATTTAAATTGCTCGATCAAGGGATAGTGAAATCCGCCTCTGGATGTTCAATTACTCTTTCTCAAGACAAAATGAATGATGTATTTCCTCGATTGGATTCTTATAAAGATCGACTCGTATTACGAGCACAGGAATTCTCAAATCACCCCGAAATTATTCGTCGCTTAGGACTTATTTCCATTAATACCGCAATTGAAGCTGATTTATACGGAAATGTAAATTCCACGCACGTCTTGGGCACGAAGATGATGAATGGGATTGGTGGTTCTGGAGACTTTGCAAGGAACGCTCGCCTAAGCATCTTTGTCACAAAATCCATCGCAAAAGGTGGCGACATTTCCAGCATTGTCCCATTCGTTTCCCATGTTGATCATACAGAACACGATGTTGACATCCTCATTACTGAGCACGGGCTTGCAGATTTACGAGGACTCGCGCCTAGAGAACGTGCACCTGTGATCATTCGAAACTGTGCTGACCCAATCTACAGAGACCAGTTGCTCGATTACTTTGAGCGAGCCATTGATGAGAGTGGTGGCCAAACGCCGCACCTTTTACAAGAAGCCTTTTCTTGGTATCAACATTTCAAAGAGCATGGAACGATGCGCAATCAAGAATTCTCATATAACTAGCGCACCACAACAGAAAGAGACCGAGTGGTGAAAGCAAATAACCGCCCCCGAGACAAACGCTCAGGGGCGGTTATTTAATGAAATATACTACAGACAATGCCATAACAGGGCGTATTAGGGTAGATGTTTTCCTGCTTATATAAAGAGCAGGGGGGAATAACAGCTAGCTATGCCTACTTCATCTCGATTTTTATCATCAAGATCGAGCGAACCATTTGCACCCACTCTCCACCGATGTCGAGATAGTGTTTATTCACAAACACCTCTATTGTTGCATGATTTTGGATATTTATAGGAGATTGATGATCTAGATCACCCCAGAAACGGTCTAGATCACGGTAAAAGGGCTGGTTTTTCTAAATGCTGGGTGATCTATATAGAGTGACTTAAGGTTTTCTTGATTTGCGCTGTTGGGGTTGGAAGGGTAAGCGCGGTGCTAGGTGAGTCATTTTGCGCGCGAGTTTCCCCCATCTGCGCGCGAGTTTGCGCTATTCACTGATTTTAGCGCTGATTTCGCTAAACTTGCGCGCAGTTTGTTCCAACTTGCGCGTAAATTCCAGGATGAAGTGCCAACGACACGTCGGCGCCAGCGGGGCCGAAGCCAAATCGGACTCGGTTCGGCGCGGCTCGCGCCGACGTCTTGTGGGTACTTGAGCACAGTTTGCACTTACCAATCTTACCATTGCTTCTTGAAGAAGTTCTTTCGTTCAACTTATATAGATCATTTTCATGATGATCTAGATTATATTTCATAGTTTTCAGCACCGGTGGTGCTGATGGTCGCTTGTTTTTGGGAATGATTAGGAGATCGGAGATCTAGATCACCCCCGAAATGGTCTAGATCTCTGTAGCACACCGTAGCTCATCTGATACTTGCTCAAAAATGAACGTTCGTCTCTATAACGAACATCCAACCTTGTTTTTTCACATCAACCTTAAGAGATAACAACCATCGGCACCTTCGGTGCCGAAGATAAACCGAATGAACGTCGGCTTGACTCTTGCCAACGTCTCGCTGTCCTTTCTGACAGAAAGAGGGTGGAATTTCATATGTCTAGCTTATGGAACGGTTTTCTTACGGTGTAAGCGTGATATATGCGGTGATTAGCACAAGGCCAAACGGATTGCGTGCGCATATGCGAGGCAAAGGGGCCCTTACTAGACAACACTTCCTTAGTGGTTTTTAATCGACTGCTCACCGTGAAGGAACGTTTGTAATTGTTCTTCACGATCTCTTTGACGCAAGAAGTAGTCGGTTGAAATATATTTGAGAAGCTCCTGACGCTTGTTTTTGTTAATATGCGTTTTTATTTGTGTTCTTGCTTCTTCTAAAAACGCGAGGTCTTGCTCTATACTATCTGGAAGCAGCTGTTCAATTTGTTGGCGCAACTGCTGTGAATAATAAGGCTGGCACCATCTGTTGACGTTGTTACGATCAGGTTGCTCGGTGGATAACGGCAGGAAAATGAAAATCGCTTTTCTTTACGTCATCAGCTCGGTATATGAGTTGACCAGGTGCGCGATTTTTCGATATGGCATCATGCAACTCATAATTGTCGGTGCAAAGGACAATGAGATTAGCGGTTAAGCATTCATGTTTCGTCAAGTATCGGGGTTCCCAACAAACGAAACCATGAAAACATTCAGGTAAAGAAGGGGAGATGACGGTGATCTGAATGCCGCTGTCGAGCAGATGGCGAATTCTTCGCGACCCGACATTCCCTGCGCCAACGACGACGGCATTCATTGAAGTGGGGTGCAAGACGATGGGTAACTTGCTCATTGGAGTATTTGCCTTCCAATGCTTGTTTCGCCCTTGCAACAATAACTGGAGCGAGCGCGGCGTCTTTGCCTAAAAAGTCACAGCGAACATACGATGTTGGACCTGTTCTCGTCTGCAAAAAATCGTCTAGTTCGTTCATGAGCACCCCGGTAAACAATAAGTACGGAAGAACGTACGTTTTCTCTGACCGTAGTTTCTCCATTTTCTCTATTCCTTGTTCCAAAGTAGGAGTGGTTGCGGCTAAAAAGCAAATCTCAATGTTTTCACACGCGGTTCGCTCATAAATCAAGCGGGCGATTTTCGCCACATCACTCGGCTGGTAGCCGTCACTTGAGCCCCGCCCGACGACTAATACGTCATGAATTCGTTCGGTGTCTTTTGTCATTTTAGGTAACCCTGCATCTATGAGACGTTTAACCGCTAGGTCTACCGCTTCTTCGCATACGCCAATCGTTTCACCGTACGTAAATGTGATGTGAGGAAAGCGACGTTTGACTGCTTTCACTTCTTCTGGAATATCGGTGCGGGCATGACCAGCTGTTAAAAGTAATACGGGAACGATTGCAATGTTTCGGGCGCCATTTTCAATACACGATTCAATGGCGCTAGTAATCGTAGGTGCTGACAACTCAATAAAACCGTACGTTTGGAACAAGTTGTCGCCCGGCATTTGCCGCATCACTTCTTCAATGAAGCGTTCAAATTGTTGAACGCCGGTTTTCACTCGACTGCCATGCCCGATGTAAAGAATCGCTTGCATCGTCTTCCTCCTTTATATAAAACCACACACTTGCTTTTCGTTTTGTTTCTTCATCAAAACAAACCGCATCCACATTTGCGATCCAATCGGTCAGGCCCCCTTTTTCCAAACCATCGATAAAAAATGCCACCGATTGTTCGGTTGGAAAATAAACAACAGTTCGTTCTTCGTCTTTGAATCGATTGTGTAAACACGAATGGCTCGCTGGATGATACGTGTGACGCGAGCTAGCTGTATGTTTCGTCAACGGTTCACTCGCCAATCGTACTGCACTCGAGCCGCCTCCAGCCATCTTTGAAGATAACCCGTACTGTTCAAGTTGAACGCGCGCTCGTTCAGTTGTAGCAATAAGTCGTGAATAGACGGAGCGAATATCAACGGATTGCTCTTTTAACCAATGGAACCAATGGGTGACGGCTGTCGCATCATCAAACTGCACAGATGGAATGTGCGACCAATCAACGTCTGGTGAGGGTAAAGGATGCGTACTTGTTTTCGGATAAACGAGTACTTCTGCACCTTCATGTTCTAACACATCTTCTAAATGGGTGCTAACATCTTCGTCATAGGCAACCACGACAGATGACCCGAAGCGAGGCTTCTTTTCCCACCAACTCGTGTCGTTATGCAGGTGATTCACATTTCCGACGAGCGTTATGGCAGGGTTAATAACGGCCATTTCCTTCGCGCGTTTAGCGAGCGTTCCTAAGCTTGCACGAACAGAGCGTTGTTTTGAGGTCGTGCCCCATTCAATGATGAGTGCTGGTTCATTAGGGTCTCTGCCGTGGCGGAGCAATTGTTCAGTAATCTGCTCAAGGTTATTGATCCCCATGTAAAAAGCGAGCGTTTCAATACCCGCGAGTGCCTTCCAATCCAACTCATCGGCGGAGTCTTTCTTACGATGTCCCGCCGCAACAGCAAAACTAGCGCCGTAGTCGCGGTGTGTAACCGGAACTCCTGCATAAAGTGGAGCGGCGATTCCGGAAGTCACGCCTGGAACGATATCAAAAGGGATGTTTTGCTCATCTAGGGCTGCGGTCTCTTCGCCGACTCTTCCGAAAATTCCAGGGTCTCCGCCTTTTAAACGGACGACGGTCCGGTGTAGAAGGGCGTGACGAACGAGCTCTTCTTGAATCAGTTCTTGCCTCAATGTATGATGTTTTGGGAATTTCCCGACATAAATATACTCGGCTTCGGGAGGGGCATGTAGTAACAGTTTCGGATTGACAAGTCGATCATATAGCACCACGTCCGCTCGCCTCAAACAGCGGACTCCTTTGTCTGTCAGTAAACCATGGTCACCAGGGCCAGCACCTACGAAATATACATGTCCGCTATTCATTAGTTTCCCTCGGTATCCGACCGCGTTCTATTAGGAAATCGACAATTTCCTTTGCGCTTTCAGCAATGCTTTTGTCAGCAGTTTCAATGGTGACTTCAGGGTCAACGGGTGCTTCATATGGTGAGCTAATCCCTGTGAAATGCGGGATGCTGCCTGCTCTCGCGCGTGCATATAATCCTTTGACATCCCGCTTCTCACACGTTTCTAACGGGCAGTTCACATACACTTCAATAAATTCATCTTCTGAAAATAACTCCCGTACGAGGTCTCGGTCTGCTGTAAATGGAGAGATGAATGCGGTAGAAACGATCACCCCAGCATCAACAAATAGTTTCGACACCTCTCCAATTCTGCGAATGTTTTCCACACGATCGGTATCTGAAAAACCTAAGTCTTGATTTAAACCATGTCGTACGTTATCGCCATCTAACACATAGCTCGTTAGTCCACGTTCATGTAAAGCGACATCAACAGCGTTTGCGAGGGTGGATTTTCCTGATCCAGACAAGCCAGTAAACCAGAGCACGCAACTATGAAATCCTAGTTTTTTTTGGCGATCTTTTTTTGTGATCGTCGTGTTGTGCCAAGTAAGATTAGGTTGTGTCATGAGCCACCTCTTTTTTCTTTTCTCCACGGATCAGCACTTCAATGACTTCTTGACGACTAAATTCCTTTGGAGGAAGGATTTCATTTTTCAACATCTCACGCACTTTCGTTCCCGACAGAATGACGTGTTCTTTCTGATCATGAGGCATGTTTTGTGCGATGCCATACTGTCGCATGCGCGGCAATAAAAGCTATGCTCAAAAAATAATGGCATGATGCCTAGTTCATCTGGTGAAAATTCTTTAAAAATCTCTTGCGCTTCATACGTACCGTAATAGTCACCAACCCAGCGTGATCGCGGCCGACAATAAAATGTGTACAGCCGTAATTCCGACGAACGAGTGCATGGAAAATGGCTTCCCTCGGCCCGGCATAACGCATGGCAGCAGGAAACACAGACAAGTGCACGCGATCTTTTGGATAATAACGTTGGAGAAGCACTTCGTAACTTTCCATCCTTACTTCAGCGGGGATGTCTCCGGCTTTTGTTTCTCCAACAAGTGGGTTCAAAAACAAGCCATCGATTGTTTCTAACGCGGCTTTTTGAATGTATTCGTGGGCGCGGTGGACAGGGTTTCTCGTCTGAAAGCCGACGACCGTGTTCCAGCCATTGTCTTTAAACACTTTTCGGGTTTGTGCAGGGGTGAGATAGTAGGAAGCGAATTCTGGTCGGTCAATTTTTTTCGTCAACACAACATCACCGCCTACATAAATCGGTGCTCGAGAGAACAACTTGGCAACACCGGGGTGCTGTTCATCTGAGGTTCGATACACGAGTTCGGCTTCACGAATCTTGTTCGGCTCATAGATCGAAGAAATCGTGATTGTCCCATACGTTTCACCTTCAAAATCGAGACGAACTTCATCACCGATATCAAAAGAGGATGCGTCAAGAACGGGCAAGGTGATCGGTAAGCTCCATGCGTCACCAGATGATAAGTGCATATGTTCAACAACGTGTTCATAATCTTTCTCATCTAAAAACCAGTGAGTGGGCTGTACCCTCCAATTCCGATCAGTTCCAAATCAGAAAGAGCAAAACCATCCAGCTCAATGGATACTCTAATATGGTTCGTTTCTTTTTCAGGTTGATAGCGGTTTACGAGTGTCAACGTTCGTTTCTCCTTCGGCGTGTAAGCACATTCTGTTTTCGTCGTTCCAGCCCATCGGCCTGCTCTTTCATCCTCCCCTGGTAGTACTGGCGGGTGCAATGTGTGCAGCCGATACTCGGATAATGTTGGTCATGTAGGCGATTGTACGGCAGTTGGTGCAGCTCGATATACATCCATATTTCTTCTTCAGTCCAATGAATCAACGGACAAATCTTGATTTTCTGAAATTTATGATCAGCGTTTACGAACTCCGTCTTCGCTCTTGTTGGAGATTGCTCTCGCCGTAACCCTGAAAGCCAAGCATGATAAGGTGTAAGCTCTCGTTCTAACACATCAAGCTTACGAATCTGACAACAAAGATCAGGGTTCGTTTCCCACAAGCGCTCCCCGTGAGTTCTCGCTTGCTCATCGGGAGTGAGCATCGGTTTAGCGAGTGTGATTTGAAATTGTGGGTAACGCTCTTTCACTTCTTCGATGAGCGCATACGTTTCATCGAAATGAAAGTCGGTATCTAAAAAAAGGATGTGAGCATTTTTCTGAACTTTAGAAAGGAGGTCGAGTAGTACCATCGCCTCTGCTCCGAAGCTACAAGCGTACACAAGGTGGTGACCGTACGTTGTGTTTGCCCACTTTAATACATCCAACGCGTCCTTTTGATGAAGCTGTTTATTCAACACTTCGTAATCTTCACGTGTAGACGTTTCATACGTTGGCGTCATTTCTCTGTCTCCTTTCGAAGATTATTCATACTAAATTGATATGTTTTAAAGTGATTCTACATTCTGATTCTTTCTTTGTCAAAATAAATTAAAAAAAGGGATTTTAACAAAGTATATGATACATATGCCGGTTTTGATCAATTATTCCTATTTGACAACTAGGAATAATTACCATAAGATGAGATATAAATTTTAGCATTGACTGAACATTCCATCTTCCGAATGCGTAAAAGAGTGGAATGAGGCAAGGGGGGGGAATATGTTGCATCTGAAAAGTACAAATAGTCCTTTTACAGACGAGCAAGTTGAATGGTTGAACCAACTTCTGCCGGGACTAACTGTGGAACAAAAACTGTGGTTGAGTGGATATTTGAGCGGGACCGGTGGGAATTCTGAAGTCGCTAGAGCGGGTGTGACTGATGAGCCGCACGCTTTAGCCCCTGAACGACAAGACACGCCTGTCCAAACGGCTACCGTTTTGTACGGTTCGCAAACAGGGAACTCGCAAAGTGTCGCAGAAACACTAGCAAGAGCGTTAACGAATAACGGAATGGAGATTACAATCCAGTCGATGTCTGACTATAAGCCGAAAGAGCTCAAATCGGTTGAGCGGCTCTTTGTCGTCATTAGCACACACGGCGAAGGAGAGCCACCTGATAATGCCATTTCCTTTTATGAATATGTGTTTGGTCGCAAAATGCCGAAATTAACAGATGTGAAATTCTCCGTATTATCTCTCGGAGATGAATCGTATGAATTTTATTGTCAAACAGGTAAGGAACTGGACCGAAAATTTGAAGAGCTAGGTGCAGAAAGGGTCGTAGCGAGGGTTGATTGTGATGTTGATTTTGAAGAAGATGCCAATGATTGGGTTGAGCAAGTAGCTATTAAAATGCTCGAGGAAAGCCCAGCAGTCCCAACATCTGCTGTCGAGCCGATTGCCGTAACGGAGCAATCATCCACCTATTCAAGAAGTAAACCTTTCCAGGCGGAAGTATTGGAAAATATTAATCTTAACGGGCGTGGCTCGAACAAAGAAACGCGTCACCTTGAACTCTCCATAGACGGTTCTGGGTTTACCTTTTCTCCAGGGGATAGCATTGGCATATTTCCAGAAAATGATGAAACGCTCGTCGATCACTTTATGACGATAATGGCGTGGGAAGCGAACCAAGAAGTGGAAATTAACAAAAAAGGGGATACGCTGCCTTTACGTGAGGCGTTAATTAGGCACTTTGAAATTACGGTTTTAACGAAACCTTTATTACAGAAAACGGTGGCCTGGACGGAAAGTGACGCACTACCTCAATTGTTAGAAGCCGAACAAAACGATGTGTTACAGGCGTATTTAGAAGGCAGAGACCTTGTTGACTTTGTTCAAGATTACGGGCCTTTTACAGTTTCGGCTCCTGAGTTTGTCGGTGCGCTCCGAAAGATTCCTCCGCGTCTGTATTCGATTGCGAATAGTCAGTTGGCGAATGAAGATGAAGTCCATCTTACGGTATCAGCTGTTCGCTATGATGCCCATGATCGTAGCCGTGCTGGTGTATGTTCGGTGCAATGTGCCGAACGAACAGGAGCAGGTGGGAGCTTACCGATTTTCGTTCAGAAAAATGATAACTTTCGGTTACCAGAAGACCCTGAAACCCCGATCATCATGGTCGGCCCAGGCACAGGGGTTGCCCCGTACCGCAGTTTTTTAGAAGAAAGAGAAGAGCGAGATGCAAAAGGGAAGTCTTGGTTGTTTTTTGGGGATCAACATTTTGTTGATGACTTTTTGTATCAGTTAGATTGGCAACGGTGGCTCGGTGACGGCGTGCTCACGAAAATGGATGTCGCTTTTTCAAGAGATACGAGTGAAAAGATTTATGTTCAGCACCGAATGAGAGAAAAAGCAAAAGAAATGTACGCATGGATTGAAGAAGGTGCGGTTATTTACGTTTGTGGAGACGAAAAACAAATGGCTCAAGATGTGCATACTGCGCTCATCGATATTATTTCTGAACAAGGTCGATTTGAACGAGCTGAAGCAGAAAGTTATGTGAAGCAAATGCAACAAGAGAAAAGGTACCAAAGAGATGTCTATTAACGAGGTGAAATGAAATGGCAAATGAAGATCGCCCTCATATTCAAACCGGTCCTCCAAGTGATGTTGAGGACATTAAAGAAAAGAGTGATTACTTACGAGGCACGTTAGTCAACACGTTGCAAAACCCGCTCACCGCAGGAATTCCAGAAGAGGATAACCGCTTAATGAAATTCCACGGCAGCTATTTGCAAGATGACCGAGATTTACGTAATGAGCGGAGACGACAAAAGCTTGAGCCTGCTCATCAATTTATGGTTAGAGTGCGAGCGCCAGGCGGGGTCGCCACCCCTGAACAATGGCTTGCAATCGACAACTTGGCGACAACGTATGGCAATGGCACACTCAAGCTAACAACTCGGCAAGCTTTTCAAATCCATGGGATTTTGAAATGGAACATGAAAACGAGCATACGGGCAATCAATGATTCATTGATGGATACACTCGCAGCTTGCGGGGATGTGAACCGCAACGTCATGTGCAACCCCAATCCAGATGAATCGGCAGTGCATCAACAAGTTTATGAATGTGCGAACAAATTGAGCGATTATTTGTCGCGCGGACGAGGGCGTATCACGAAATATGGCTCGATGAAGAAAAGATTGAAAGCAACAAGGAAGTAGAACAAGAACCGATGTATGGGAAGTTGTATTTGCCGCGAAAATTTAAGATGGGCATTGCCATTCCTCCGTCCAACGACGTGGATGTATTCTCTCAAGACATAGGGTTAATCGCAATCATTGAAAATGAAAAGTTGCGAGGGTTTAATGTGATCGTCGGTGGTGGCATGGGCATGACTCACGGTGATTCACACACGTATCCACAGCTTTCGAGGGTCATTGGTTTTTGTACGCCAGAGCAAGTGACGGATGTCTCTGAGAAGTTGATTACGATTCAACGTGATTTCGGAAATCGTCATGAACGAAAGTATGCGAGATTCAAATATACGATTGATGCGAGAGGCATCGACTGGTTGATTGACGAGTTGCACGAACGATTAGGGTACAGTTTAGAAGAAGCAAGGCCCTATTCATTTACGGATAATGGCGACCGTTACGGTTGGGTGAAAGGTGTGAACAATCGTTGGCATTACACATTGTTCGTGCAAAACGGCCGTATTAAGGACGAAGAGCAGTACGAACTAATGAGTGCAATTCGCGAAATAGCCGCATTCACACAGGGAATTCAGACTTTCTCCCAATCAAAACCTCGTCATTAGCAACGTGACCGCTGCGAAGAAAAAAGCGATTCGTGAGATTTTAGACCGGTATCATATTGTTGATTCAAAGCAAATTTCCGCGTTACGCAAAAGTTCAATGGCGTGCGTGTCATTTCCAACTTGCGGCTTGGCTATGGCTGAATCCGAGCGTTACTTGCCGAGTTTGATCGATAAACTAGAAGAAACCGTCAATGAAGTGGGCTTGCGTGATAAAGAAATCGTCATTCGCATGTCTGGATGTCCTAACGGTTGCTCACGAGCGGCAATGGCCGAAATTGGTTTTATCGGTAAAGCCCCTGGTAAATATAACTTGTATCTCGGTGGAGGGTTTAAAGGCGAACGTCTAAGCAAAATGTACAAAGAAAACATTGGCGAAGAAGAAATTCTGGACACGCTCCGCCCGTTGCTCAGTGATTATGGCAAAAACCGATCGGCAGGCGAGCACTTTGGTGATTACGTCATCCGAGCAGGGTATATAAAAGCAACGAGTGATGGAACGAATTTTCATGATTGAAGAGGGACTCCTTTTGGGGAGTTTCTTTTTTTGATGGGTTGTTATGTTAAAGTGTTAGCTTACAATTGCTATTAGGAAACTTGGAACTAAATTGAATGCGGTTATGATTGAATGAGGCGAATATGAATGGATAGGACAAGCAGTTTTATGCTCTCCTTATTTGAATTGGTGCTGAATACATAGGGGGGGAGAACAATTGGTATTTATATAAGTTGAACCAAAGAAATTCGCTGAATTCGATGACCTAGATCGGTCTTTACAAGCAAACGCCTACCGGTTGTCTGGTGAAGTGCATTTGACATCGACAATTTCGTTGCCGATCGTTGTTCGCCACTGCAAGGGCTGGGGGTAAGACAGAAAAAGTTTGCTGAAGGGTAAACAGACGTGACCTAGGGTCACCACTTGGCAC
The DNA here is from genome assembly GCF_000698105.1 of Geomicrobium sp. JCM 19037. NCBI lineage: Bacteria > Bacillati > Bacillota > Bacilli > Caryophanales > Geomicrobium > Geomicrobium sp. JCM 19037. The sequence continues at coordinate 46,322 of NZ_BAWZ01000011.1, forward strand.
AAGCATGTGATGACCTGTCACGTATGTGACAATCCAACCCTTAAACCGGCCACTTTCGAGCTTCAACGGTCACATATATCGCGATTTGTGACCGTTGACTCCGTTTATGTGCGCATCCACGTTTAAAACGATGATTTTTCCTTTCCAAACTGTCACAAATATGAACTTATGAGACATTTGGGCTTCTTTTTCTACGCCCTAGCCAGTAGGCGGAAAAATGAACCGCGTCGCCCTTATTCTCTGGAGTATAAAGAAAACACGGTGCAGATGTTTCGCCATTGATGTTGCACTTGTGCTCTGGAGTACAAGCATCGGCCTGAAGTGGAAAGCAACCGCCAATAGAGCAAATTAGGAAAATCTTAAGTTCATTATATAGAGAAAGTCGTCTATTTTTAGGTTTTGCTCATATTCATGTTGAGAGCTTCAGGATGCTCATTCCTGAAAATGGATGTAAATATAAATGGCTAGTCAAAGGATCATTTTCTTGGAAGCTCGTTCTTTCAGAGGATAGAGACGCAAAATGCGATATGCTTTGAGGAAGCTTATCGCATTTTGATGATTGGTATTATCATTTGAATAATCGTGTTTATGCATTGCGTTCGTACGATAAATGTAGGCGTGTCATGAACGATGAACTCGGTGTTGAACCGACAGCTGAGCTGCAACGAATGCACGAATTATTAAAGATGGGAGAGGTGTTAACATGTGTGTCATTCATGGACAACAAGTGACAATCGAAAATGGTGAAACATTGTACATCCGAGAACGGGAAGGGGGAGAGGTGCCTGTTCTTTTCATTCATGGGAATATGACTTCTTCAAAGCATTGGGATGTGGTTCTCGAGAAAATGGATGCTTCGTACAAACTGTATGCGATTGACCTTAGGGGATTTGGCAAATCAACATACAATCAGTCATTTCAATCTCTAAAAGAGCTTGCCGACGATGTGCATGCGGTCGTGGAGAAGCTTGGTGTCCAGCACGCGTCGGTTGTTGGTTGGTCTACAGGTGGAGGTGTGGCGATGCAACTTGCAGCCGGATACCCTAAGTTTGTCGATCGTCTAATACTGATGTCCTCGCTGTCGACGAGAGGGTATCCGTTTCAAGATCATGAGGGGAAGCGATTGAATACGAAAGAGCAGATTGAAAATGATCGGCTGCGCACAATTCCTACGCTACAGGCTTACAAAAACCGAGATAAATCATTTCTTAAAAAGGTTTGGAATGCAGGCATTTACACGAACCATCAGCCTGAGCCTGAACGTTACGAAGAATATTTGGAAGATATGCTCACACAAAGAAATCTTGTCGATATTTACTACGCAAACAATCATTTCAACATGAGTAATACGTATAATGGATTGGAAGAAGGGACAAAGGAAATCGAACACATTCAAGCTCCTACCCTAGTCGTTTGGGGGAAGATGACTTAGTCATCGTTCGATCCATGACCGAAGAGATCATAGAAGATTTCCAAACGTTTAACAAAGATGTACACGTGAGCTACTTACAAGATACAGGGCATTCCCCACCCATTGATCGACTAGAGGAGCTCATCGAGACATTTGAAAGATTTATAGCAAACGAGTAAAAATATAAAATGTATCGCTTTTTTCTTGATAAGCGAAGGAGCATTCACGACATTTGTAGCCTCTTTTCGAGAACCTCCAAAGATAATAGAAAGTCATAGATATAACGGCATTGCTAATGAGTACGTAAATTATACGACAATGACTTCTCCAACAAATTTATAGAAACACTTGAATGGCCACAAATCGTCGTGTTTGTGACCATTCACTTAGTAAAAACGATCAGTGTTCACAATTTGAAAATCGTATAACGGTGTTTTGCTTGCTATAAATAGAAGATCCCATCAAAGGCCATTGGTGGGGTTTTATTGATTGAGTACCCATTTTAGATGGACTGCCTAAGTATAATTTTTAGATAAGTTTAACTAAATAATTTCTTCAAGAACCAATGGTAAGCTTCGTAAAGTGGAAACTGTGCTCAAGTTACGACCGAACTGTTCTCAAGTTGAGGAAAATCGCAGGAAAAGCGATATATTCCCATAAACTAGGGAACAGATTGAGCGAACTCGGTAACAGATTACCGGATCACTTGTACATCTTCGCCCCGAAGTACACACAAGCTGTCGGCGCGGTTCGCGCGAACCGAGTCGGATTTGGCTTCGACCGCGCTCAGGCCGATGGGTTGCTCGCTTATGGGCATTGAATCTGCGCTCCGGTTGGAACAAACTGCGCAGGAGTTTAGCGGAATGAGCGCAAAAATCGTTAAACTAGGCAAACTAGCGCTACCCTTGCCAACCCAACACCAAACAGCACAATTTAGGAAAACGTTACGTTCATCCCACATAGATCGGACCCGATGGTTCTCGTTAGCGAGTAACGTAGATAGTGGTGCACTATTTTCAATCACCTCTTTTAGTGAGCTGTGATTAGTCATTTACGACGGTAATGCTCCCCACTTCTGTTTGTAAATCTAACTTCGGAGCGTCACCAGAAGGTTCGATATGTGTAATGGCATCTGTGTTAACGACACCAACCGTCGTTTGTACATGACTCTGAATCAAGTCCGGTAATTCTTTTACTGCAACGGTGATGCTTCCAACGCTTGAGCGCACGGTCACGTCGTCAACGAGTTCTTCCATGTCTAAATGAATGGCGCCTACTTCGGTCTCGGCTTCAATTTGACTATTTAAGTTCGTACCTTGGATGCTTCCGACATCAGAGTAGAAACGCCAAGCTTGTGACGAGACATTCTGAGCTTCAATGTTGGCAACAGAAGTTGAAACGGTCACAAGCTCCAAGTCTACATCGGGTACATAAACATTCAGTGTGTGCCTCTCTGGAAAGATGCTGAACAATTGTACGCGCGGTTCTCGGTCCATAACGACTTCTAACGTGGCATCGTTTAAGCGATGTTGAAGCTCTACATGGTTCCTTTGCATCCGCATTTGGCTGCCTTCTAAAGCAACAAGAATTTCATCATCGTCATGGGGCCTAATTTGAATACTGCCGACGTCAGCTTGGATATGAAGGCGATCAATATCTTCTGTTGCGTACGTATACGATTGGTCCATATCTTCAAATTGAAAGGGACTCGTTCCGGCAATGTATTGTCCAACATTTCCAATAATGGAGATGAGAATCATGCTACTGGCGGTAATCACTATCGGCTTAATACGTATCATTTAGACTCACTCCTTACCATTCTCAAATTAAATTTCACGTATCGTAATATTAAGCTGTACATCCACTGGATGAGCTTCATCGTGCCAATGCCTAGCAAAAGCCCGACACCGACATAGCCAATCATAAGAAATCCTTTATTCCAATAGCTCTGACCAATCCCTTCTTGGATGAGCAGCAAAAGGGGAGAGATGACGAGCGTTCCTGCTGTAATTAGAAGAGCAATCGGGATAGATATGAGTGCGAGTAATGGTCCTAAAATAAAAATTAGATTAAACAAGCCTAAGGAAACAGCGGCAAAGACGGCTTTGGATACGCTTTTGTACGTCGGCTTCTGTTCAGCGGCAGTTAATTGATATTGAGCTCGAATTTCTTTCGCTGTTTTTTCTGGGGGACCTAGCCGGTCGGCAATCTCTTCTTCACTCCGCCCTTCTTCCATGCCAAGCACGAAATGTTCTTTATAATCATTGATGAATTCCTCTTGCTCGTGAGCAGGTATATCCTTTAAGTGTTGTTGTAATACGGATATATATTGATTTTCAGTCATGAGAATCCTCCCCGTGAATAATTTCTTGAACCCTTGTGTAAAATGTCCATTCCTTTAGTAATTCGTCTTTTAAAAGCAACCCTTTCTCTGTAATTGCGTAATATTTTCTTGGAGGCCCTTCTTTGGATTCAGACAAGTACGTCGAAAACAGTTCTTCCTTCGTCATTCTGCGAAGCAGTGGATAAATTCCACCCTCAGATATTTCGAATTTCTTTGATATTTCTTCAACCAATTCATACCCGTAACGGTCTTTATGAGACGTGAGGATGAGTACGCATAACTCGAGCACACCCTTTTTGAATTGAACATTCATTGTTATCACCATCGCTTTAATCGGTACTGATTAATGAACAGTACTGATCGATATAAAGTAATAATAATCTGATAAAAGAATCTTGTCAATAAAAAAACGTGCAACCGCACGTTAAAGTAATACGAACAATAAGAGGACGACAACAAGAATGCCCATCGTTAGATGGATGGATTGTAGAAGACTATCATTTGTACGAGAGAGAAGAGAGGTGAGGAGAGAAAAGGTTAAAAAGATAAAGATGAAGACGAAAGTAAGCAACCAATGAGATTGCATGGAAAATGAAAAGAGTTCAAAGCTAACTATAAAACCTACGGTTAGAATTATTAAACCAACCGATGATACGAGTGGCACTTTGGACCAAAAAGCATGATCAAACAATGACGGGTCTTTCTTATTTTCAATGATGAAAAGCGCGTACACAACGAATACGAACACAATCAAAAACAATGCTGATACCGAACTAGGGATCACCGTACCGTCTGGGGAAAAGAACACATTCACGATCCATTGGGAGATGAGGTGTGCAAACGATAACCCTGTAAAAAGGAAGATAAGTATAATGAGTTGGTACCACGTCCACTTAGAAAGTATGAATATCCTCTCCTTTATAGTTGACTAATACGAGGGTAACATAGGATAAAAGATTTGCAAATTACGAATTGTTCGACTAAAATCGAACTATACTATTCGATAGGAGTCGAACGATATGCGCATTCAGTCTGAGTGTAAACCTGTGATGGAATTTCTCCTTAGTTTGAGACTATTTAGAAATCGTACGCATCAAAAACGGTTTGATCTTAATCAGAAATGGAAAGAGGAAGTGGGAATGTCTTTTTCTAAGGAACAGCTGGAGTACATCGACACAGACGCGTTTGAACAGTCGTTGCTATACTTGGATCAACACTTGTTGTTAAGTGATGTACAACCTAAAGGAATTATGGAGTTCTTACAACAGATTAAGAGCGGGCAGTGGCCAGAGAACCATCCTAGAAATCCGTATTCCATTCAAAGTGGTGGAAAAGAAATTTATGAAATTTTGCGCGCGTGGTATGATGGGTATTATCACAAAATTGAGGCAAGAGTGACAGCGGGGTTGTGGACGCAAAAGCAACGTGCCGACAAAATTATTGACAAATACCCACTGGTACAAGCTGTTGAACATGTGACGAATGGCATTTACTTAGAAGATATAAAAAGTCGCACCGTCATCCTAACGCCCCACTATCATTGGCGTCCAATTGTGTTATACAAAGACTATGAGGATGTATCTTATTACGCGTATTCAGCAGATGATCTTGTACTATTCCGTGAAACGATTGCTCCTTATTATTTAAGGGTGCAACAAGCACTCAGCGATGAACGGAGATTAGCGCTTTTGCGACTCCTAGTTGGAACTACTAAGAGTTTTGGAGAAATTCACGAAGAGATGGGCTTAGCGAAAAGTACGGTGCATCACCACATCATCACACTCAGAGCTGCAGGCTTAGTACGAGTGCATTCTACATATGGAAAAAATGATCGGTATTCTTACAGAGAAGAAGGGATGGACGCCATGACGCTTCGGCTCCAGCAATTTTTGCATGGAGGTGAGCAGTCATTATGAAAGTCTATATGAGTCGGTCTTTCGTCATTCTCTGGATTGCCCAGTCTGCATCGGCACTCGGGAGCACGTTTACGACGTTCATTATCTCTTTTTTAGTCTATCAATTATCGGATTCATTAATTTTTATGAGTCTTACTTGGATCCTCTTTACCGTTCCAAATATTATTATGAACCTCATAGCAGGTCCATATATTGATAAGTTGCAATACAAAAGTGTCATGATTTTCTCTGAGCTCATGCGGGCTCTAGCGATTAGCGTAATTCTTGTTTTTTCGGTAACGGGTGGATTGACCATTGGATTGTTATTTGCAGCGACGGTTGTTTTTGGACTAGCAGAACCACTGTTTCGTCCTGCTGGAATGGCGTATGTGGCGTATCTACTCCCGAAATCGAAATTGCAACGGGGTAATGCGCTGTTGGAAGGAACGATGCAGCTAACAATGATGCTAGGTCCAGCTTTAGGAGGGGTATTGCTCGCGTTTCTCGGACCCAACTTTGTTCTCATATTAATTACGAGTGTACTAACGGTTTCCGGAGGGTTGCTGCTCTTTTTAACGAAAATCCAAAGAGAAAGGTCAACGGCTGGAGAACGGTGGTTCCAAATGTTTAAGGAAGGGATTGGCTTTTACCGAGTGTTCCCGGTGTTGTTTTGGATCGGCATTCTCATGTTGACCATTAATTTTAGTACAGGTGCGGCACAACCAATGTTTTTACCGTATATCCTTGAACACATCGGTGGAACGGAACTTCATTACGGAATATTCATGTCTCTTTTTTCAATCGGGATGATGCTTGGTTCTGTTACGGCGGGCATATGGCAGTCTCCAAAAAACTTGCGCGTAGTGATGTTAGGCAGTCTCACGTGTTCGGGATTTGCGATGGCAACACTAGCGTTTACGACAACGATTTGGGTCGCTTGGGTCGTGTCGGCGGTCCAAGGATTTATCGCCATGCTTTTTACAATTAATAATACGACGTTTTACCAAAAACGAGTGCCAGAGCATTTGCGAGGTCGTGTATTTGCGGTCAGAACAATTTTGGCACAAGCAGGAATTCCTTTAGGTGCAGGTGTTGGTGGGTTACTTGCAGAAGCTTACAATTTCACGGTGTTATTTATTATTCTTGGAGGATTAATTCTGCTCTCCACAATACTTGCGTGGAGTCATAAGATTTTCTATGAATTAAACAAAGAACATACGATGGCGAAAGGGGTCTCTCATGGAGATTAATCATATTACGTTTTCAGTTAGTCATCTAAAGAAATCTATCGAATTTTATGAAACGGCACTTAATGCAAAGATTCTGGTAGAAGGGGAACGGATGGCCTACTTTGATTTATCCGGAGTTTGGCTTGCGTTAAATGTTCAGACTAACATTCCGAGAAACGAAATTTCACATTCATATACACATATGGCCTTCACCGTCACACCTGAAGAACTCCAGATGAAAAAGGAGATATTTACAAAGATCGGAATTTCATTCGACGAAGGTAGAGACCGGGATAAAGAACGTGAAGGGCATTCCATCTACTTCTCCGACCCAGACGGTCATCGGTTTGAATTTCATACAGGTAGTAGAGATCAGCGAATTGAATATTATAAGGAAGAAAAGAAACCGATGCGTTTTTTTGAAAATGATGACAATCAATGACGTAATCTTTATCGTCCTTCTCTGCTCATTTATTGTGGCAGCTGTAGACTACTTACTCGGTTCAAGACTAGGGCTTGGCCATAAGTTTCATGAGGCATTTCAATTACTCGGCGCTTTAATGATCATTATTGTTGGCATCACTACGATCGCGCCCATCATTGCGACGTCGCTTCAATCAATTGCGGACCCACTTTATGGATTTACAGGTATCGAACCGGCGGCAGTGATTAACACGTTTATCGCCATTGATATGGGTGGTTATGCGTTAGCCGAGGCGCTTCACTACAATGAGGATGCGAAGGTTTTTGCATGGGCGCTTATTGGAACGATGTATGGTCCAACCATTGCATTTACAGTGCCTGTTGCACTCGGAATCATTGAAAAGCAAGACACCCCGCACTTTATTCGAGGTATTCTTATAGGCATTATGTTTGCTCCTATTGGGTGTCTAGCAGGTGGTTGGGTGGCTGGGTTTTCTACAGGCATGATGCTGAACAATCTAATCCCAGCGATCGGGTTATCTGGATTTATACTTTTAGGTTTGACGTTCAAAGCGTCATTGGTCATTACTCTTTTTACGATAATTGGCAAGGCCGTAACGGTTGTTGCAGTCTTTGGGTTGATGTTACTCGCCATCGATACATTGTTCGTCACGGTCCCAAACATCGCACCGTTACAAGAGGGAATGGGGATTTTAGGACAAATTGTCATTGTATTGGCGGGCGCTATGCCACTCGTATATGTGATCTCAAAGGTGTTAGAAAAACCTCTGCAAACGGTGGGGGCGAAGGTTAACTTGAACAAAGAAAGCAGTGCGGGACTGCTCGTATCTTTAGCACATGCAATTCCTGCATTGGCAATATATAAACATATGAATGAACGGGGAAAGGTTGTTGTAGCCGCTTTTTGTGTGGCGGGGGCATTTATATTTGGTGGTCATCTAGGGTTTGTCGCAGGGGTGAGCCCTGAACATATGACAGCGATGATCATTGGCAAAGGAACGGCAGGTTTATTTGCCATCGCTGGTGCATTGTATGCCACTCGCCATACGAGCCAAACATTGCCCGGGAAATAATAGTGTATGAGGTGATTTGTGTGAGAGAACTTCCATTGCCGACGTCAATTCAAGAAAAAGAGCAATTTTACGCTTCAGTAACAGAGCAACTGCTTGCAGATTTTTCGGGGGAGATCATTGCGATTGGGTTGTATGGCTCGATGGCTACACGCTCGGCTAGCCGTTATTCAGATATCGAAATGCATGTGATTATTACTGACAACTGTACGCTAAAAGAGCACGAATTCGTTTATCCACCGTTTAAGCTTGAGTTGTCTGTAGCAACTGAGCAACAGTTTCTAGAAGGAGCAAAAAAAGTAGATGACAGTTGGGCAATTCGGACTGGCGTGTATATGAACATCCTGCCACTGCACGACCCAAGTGCGCTTTTCAAACGAGCTCGTCAGTTGCCACTTCTTATTGACGAACAAGACATCCGAGCAACGATGCGAATTTTTATGATTTGGGAGCCGTATGAAACAATGGGGAAAATTCGCGGCAACATGGAGATGGAAAACTTTCATTATATACCAATCGGGGCATATGACTTGGTTTGGCAAACAGCGAAACTCATAGGGCTGTGGAACCGGATTTGGTATAGCACGCGTGCGAAAACGTTTCAAGAAGCTCTTGCAGCAGATTCGATTCCGGAAGGGTTTGAACCATTAGTTTCTCGCATTCTAACAGGCAAGTTAGAGGACACAAAAGCTGTTTATGCATGCTGCGAAGCGTTATGGGAAGGATTGAACATATGGTATGAACAATTAGGTATACAGTATATTGAACGAGAAATGCCGCAGTTTAAATAACAAGTGGAAGTTGCAATTCAGGATTTGGTCGTATAGAGTGCGCAATAGAAAAAATGGAGGGTTCGCATGCACTGGATAACAATCTTGCAAATCATAGCAGCGCTGGCGGTGACTGCACTAGGCTCGTGGCTTTTTTATCGAAAGTTCAAAGATGTTTACATCGTTCCTGGGATTATGATGATGGTGTGGTTTTTAATTGGTGGTGGGATGTACATTGCATTCATGCTGTTAAGTGATGCGACGTGGTTACTTTTCGCGTTCCCTACGCTTATATTTGGAATGATCGTATGTGCGGCTCTTATGATTATTAGTTTAATCGCCTCACTCGTTGTACGTATACGAAAGATTAAAGAAAAAACGTCTTAATCATAACCCTCAGATCATTTTGGCGCATTGATCTGAGGGTTATCTTTTGCGGTTTAGTTGTGATTGCAAATTTTGAATCTTCCAGTTTACGTGATTGAGCTCTGTACGAAGTTGCTCAAGTTTGTTTTCTAAATGTTCCGGTGCGACTTGACCATCTCGTAGTAGAAGTGAGTTTTCAGCCACTTGTGATTGAAAGGCAAAGCCGGTAGCTGCCTCTGCAGCACTTGTGTTTTCTGTACGAGAAGCTACTTCACGAGCGATTTGTACACCAATCAGGCCGAGAAATGAGGACGTGGTATTCAGGATTGACCCAAAGTAAATCAAGTCCTCCGATATTTGAATGAGCTCGGCATCTCGCTTGATTGCCCGTTTTTATTTTGCTGATTTTTGCTCATTCGACCACCTCACGTTTCTGGTTACTATTGTATGAGAAAGGTGGGCGGTCTGTGCACTGGATACGGTTAAATCGTTTTTCCTTGGATAGCGGGCTGTTTGAACGAATAAAGCGCAAACCCAAGCGCTAAAATGACGAGTACGCTGCCTGCAAGTGGAGTAGCTGTTACCGACCAGCCATTCACCACAAGGCCTCCTACGCCAGAACCGATCGCAATTCCAAACTGCAATGCCGATGTGTTCACACTTTGTTGAATGTCTGACGTATCGGGAGCCGTTTTGATGAGATAGCCTTGTTGAGCTGGAGCAATGGACCAACTGAGCATGCCCCATATGACGACAAAAATAGCGAATAGTACTAACGAGTTGACGGCGAATGGCATGGTGGCTAATACGATAAAGAAGAGAACGGTAAAGATAAGTACCGTTTTTTCCGGACCGATTTTGTCGGTGACAAAACCACCGATGCCCCCTCCGCTCACGGCTGAGATGCCAAACACGAAGAATGCAACACTAACCCAAAAAGGTTCAGGATTCATCGTCACATTGAGAAACTCTGCAAAATACGCATAAAACGTATAGTGTCCAGCTAACACAAGCAATGTGACAAGATGTGCTGATGACAGTTTCGTGTGGCGTAAGGAACGTACTTGCTCTCGAACAGTGCTCACTTGTTCTGGTTGAATGGCGTCAAGAAACTTCATAATAACGAGCCCTGCAACAAGTGTTAGAAGCGCAATAATTAAAAAGAGGATGCGCCAACCATAAGCTTCACCTATGACGACACCTAACGGGACACCGAGCACTAATGCAGAACTAACCCCCATTGTAATAATTCCAATCGCTCTAGACTTATACTCTGGTTTTACAATTTTGGGAGCAATCGTGAGGGACAATACGATAATGAGCGAGGCGCTCATCGCCGTAATTACACGAAAGATCACGAGCACGGCATATGTCGGGCTTAAGAAGGCACCGATATTACTTACGAAGAAAACAGCAAGAGCAATTAAGTATAACCTTTTGCGCTCGAACCGACTCGTTAACGAGAGAAGCACAGGCCAGAAACGGCAAAAACGAGTGCAAAAATCGTAATGAGTTGTCCAGCTGCGCCGACAGATACGCCAAGATCTTCAGAAATTATCGGCAGAATTCCGCCGATAATCAATTCCACCATACCGACAACAAAGGCAGAAACAGCCAATACATATACTTTAAAATTCATATAAAAGCCCTTCTTTTTTGCGAAAATTAATCCAACTTTTTCATTCTAACGCAAAACATTTTCAGATTCAAAAGGAATCACAAACCGTCAATGTTCGCTCAGACAATTTCCTTTCAATACAAAAAGGCTGTTCTTAAAAGCCGGTCAACCGACGATTAGGAACAGCCTTTATACGCTCTATAAAATGACAGCCGCGAGCCAACCGAAAATGACAAGGGGTATGTTAAAGTGTAAAAATGTCGGTACACACGTATCCCAAATGTGGTTGTGCTGGCCATCCGCATTAAGACCCGCAGTAGGCCCTAATGTACTGTCTGATGCCGGTGCACCTGCATCACCAATAGCACCAGCTGTTCCGATTAATGCAATCGTTGCAAGGGGACTAAAGCCCATCGCTGCACAAATCGGTACGAACAAAGCAGCGATAATCGGTACGGTCGCAAAAGAAGAACCAATCCCCATCGTGATCAGAAGCCCGACTAGAATCATGACGATGGCAGCTAGCCCTTGGCTGTCTCCCATCCAAGCTGTGGAAGCATCGACGATCTGTTCCACATGCCCCGTTTCTCGAATCACTTCAGCAAATCCAGCAGCGGCAATCATAACAAAAGCAATAAACGCCATCATTTTCATACCATCGGTTAGAAGTGCGTCCGATTCTTTAAAACGAACGTTTCTGCTAAACACAAGAATAATGAGTCCGGCAAGACCTGCAAAAATCATGGACCCGTAAATGATTTGAACAATAACTGTTGCAATGACAGCGAGAATCGCAAAAATGATGGAGTATACCGTGTAAGACACCGGTTTGTTTGTGTTATCACTCTCGATCGGTACGTTTTTATACGTTCGTTGCTTACGATACGTAATAAAAACAGCAACGAGTAGTCCAAGGAACATTCCAGCTGTAGGTAACAACATTGCCAACGACATCGATGAGCCGGCAGGGTCCATTCCGTTCAATTCCATGTTTTCAAGAACAATATTATGGAATAGTGCCCCGAATCCAAACGGTAAGAGCATGTATGGCGCCTTTAGACCAAACGTCATAATTGACGCAACCGCTCGGCGGTCAATTAGAAGCTCATTTAACACTTGTAAAATTGGCGGAATGAGGATCGGAATAAAAGCAATATGAATGGGAATAACATTTTGTGACATACAAGAGATTAAAAAGATGACGAAAAGAATGAGCACTTTCGGCAAAGTTTTTGACCGCGATTCTCCTTTTCTGCCAATGAGACGAACAGCCCCATCAACGAGCAACTGTGGCAGTCCCGTTCTAGTGAGCGCCACTGCGAAGGCACCAAGAACAGCATAACTAAGTGCAATTTCGGCATTTTCTCCGAGGCCTTCGCTGAAGGTAGCAATCGTTCCTTCCATGCCGAGGCCGCCGAAGAGCCCACCAGCCAAAGCACCTATAATGAGGGCAATGACTACATGTACACGCATAAGGCTTAGAATAATCATAAGTAAAACAGCAATAATAACAGCATTCATGAGAATCACCCTTTGATTACTTTAGCTCGATAAATCACTAATGAACTAAAATGTAATCTATCATTTCATAGCAAGACTGTCAACCGTGTATGCTTTCATCAGACAGAATAGTTTGAATTAATTCGTTTCTGTATTCTTTTTCGTTTCACGTATGTGCCGCCAGACACTTCACGAACGTGATGGACGACGATGAATGCGTTAGCGTCAATTTTTTCAACGATCTTTTTAGATAGAACAGTTGAGGAGTCGGTACGATAATGTACATTACATTTCGCTCTTGTTGTGTATAAATGCCGTGCCCTTTAAAAACGGTAGCACTTGCTGTCATTTTTTGAACAACTTCTTCAGCAATTTCAGGTGCTTTGTTAGAGACAATATTCACTGCCCGTCTCGTATTGACTCCTTCTAAAACAAAATCAGCCGCTTTCTTTCCGATAAATAGCGCAATGATGGTGTACATCGTATACACAGGTCCAATAATAAAAACTCCGCTCAGGACGATCATGAGGTCTAGAATAAAGTTCGTAGCTGTAAGATCGAAACCGAAACGAAAATTCAGCATTCTAGCAATAATCGATGTACCACCCATGGAGCTACGTGCTCGGAAAATAAGCCCGAATCCAGCACCTGTTAAGATCCCTGCAAAGATTGCAGCAAGTAGCGGATCGTTAATTGGAGATCCTAGGCCTTCTGTGAGAAAGATAAACAAGGAAAGTAGTGGGATGTTCATGAGCGATAACATCACCATACGTCGTGGAAGAAACCGATAACCGATGGCTAGAAGAATGCCATTTACGATGAATGTTACGAGTGCGGGTGATAAATTGAGGCCATAATAGAGTAGTAATGAAAGTCCAGCAACTCCTCCTTCAGCAAGTTGATTTGGCATTGATAATAGTGTGATGGACATGGCAAATAATAAGGTGCCCATCGCCATCACGAGAAAATCTTTAATCGTATTCACCATTCTTCACCTCCATTAATCATGATCATCATAACACTTCCACTGTGACAATATTCGTACATTTCTTTATTATGGATAATAAGATCAAGAGAGGAGTGTGTATCATGAAAGCAGTCGGATTTTATCATGATGGAAACTTGGAAGATGTTACCGTTCAACAACCTGAACCTGCGGAGCGTCAATTGCTCGTAAAAATCAAAGCGGTATCCGTGAACCCCGTTGACACGAAACAATTTACGGCTGGTGTTGGTCAGTTTGAAGAGCCACGAATTCTTGGTTATGATGCGGCAGGTGTCGTTGAACGAGTCGGTGATGGGGTCAAACAATTTCAAGAAGGCGATGAAGTGTACTATGCGGGTGATGTCACAAAGCTTGGCACGAATAGTGAGTACCATCTCGTGGATGAGCGTATTGTGGCGAAGAAACCACGGTCGTTATCTTTTTCCGAGTCAGCTGCAGTGCCTTTAACGACAATTACTGCTCGGGAAGCTTTATTTGATCGAATGGGTGTTAAGAAACAACGAGAAGAAAACGCAGGGAAAAGGTTGCTAATTGTCGGGGCAGCCGGAGGCGTAGGCTCAATGGCGATTCAGATTGCGAAGTGGGCTGGTCTTAGCGTTACGGCGACAGCGTCGCGTAAAGAAACGAAAAAATGGGTGCACACATTAGGTGCAGATCACGTGATCGATCATGGAGACATATTAGCTGATGGACAAGGTTTGTATACGTATGTCTTGTGTTGCACTCATCTATCTGACTACTGGGAAATCATTACAGCGGCCTGTGCGCCGCAAGGAAACATTTGCAGCATTGTCGCTGAAGAGCCTTTGGACCTTTCACTACTGAAAACAAAAAGCATTACGTTTAGTTATGAGTTCATGTTTACTCGCTCAATGTATGAAACCGATGACCAAATTGCACAGCATGAATTATTAACAGAAGCTGCGCGGCTTTTCGACGAAGGTGTGCTAAAATCAACGGTTCAAGACGTATACTCACCGATTAATGCTCAGAATTTAACACATGCTCATGAGAAACTGAAAAGCGGGCGTGTGATTGGCAAAATTGTCGTCGAGTCTTTTTAACGCTTTCGCCAAATTGCACGCATATATCCAATCAGAAACCCTGTCTTCATTAAGTTTGACATGCTTTGACTCTGAAAAGACGCTTGGGCAATGGCAAGTGAACAACCTGCCTGAGCGCTTTTTACGATCCTCGTGTGAATCAATTTTTGATGATGCCCCTTACAACGCTCTTTAGGTAGTGTACCTGCTCCGGTAAGGTTGGCCAAATCACCAGCGATGTGGAGAACGCCAAAACTATCGTCCCGATGATAATAAAACCAATTCGGATCGTTCATTAATTGCTCGTTATTGATTCCAATCGTTTCTGAAAAGGATGAAGGCATGGCGAATGCACCGGCATACAGCTTCCCGAAATACGATGAATCGTTACCGGTTAATTGTGTCGACAACTCATTGTCGGAAATGCTCGTGTCGGGATTGATCGGCTTAAAAAGGCAAACATGGAACCCTGCTTGACAAAATCCATATTCTGACAAACCACGTAGCAACGGTTCAATGTTTGTCGTAGGAGCGATGTCAAACGTGGGCGTGAGATTGTGCTGTTTGTAAAAGTCAATTATTTCAGGTAATAATGGCAAGTGACTTGGGCTTAGAAGTCGTACAGTATTGAGGGAAGGGCCTGGGATTTTCTTTACGATGAAAGCCTTTGCGCCTTCAAACACCCCCATTTCTACACCCATCGGGTTACCTGGCTGTTCCATATATGACTGCAGGCGCTGTTGAAGCGTATACGCTTCAACAGCTTCCATTTTTTTACTGAGCTTTGAAGTTACGAGCAAAAGTCTCGCTCCTTTCAAGGTTCTGTTTCCTATCATTGTACTTTACTTTAGAAAACGTTGTTGTAGAATTTCTAGTGAGAGGGTACACTATAATGAGAAATTTGGACTCGTTTGCCGCATCCACATATTGTTCACACGCTTATTTGTGGATTTGCGGTTTTTTTGTGCGAATCATGGTAGACTATATAGAGATATCATCGGCGTCAGAGGAAAGAGGGGGACAATGAGAAGTAATGTAAAAGTGGACAAAACAATGGATAAGGCAACGACGACCTCAACCGCATCTGCCTCCCTATCGGTTCCACGTCAAAGCATTTCAAAAGTCATCGCTGAGACAGTTAAAACAGGGATTGTTAAATCAAATCTGATTGCGATGTTTGCGGGTATAGCACTAGCTTTATATGCCAACCAAGTAAGTCCATTGCAAATGATCCCAGAAATTGTGCTCGCAACGATTGGTTCAGCATTTATTATCGGTGCTGCCGGCACGTTTAACAATGTATATGATCGAGATATTGATAGCATCATGGAACGTACAAAGAACCGTCCTACAGTGACGGGAGTCATGCCTGTACGTACTGCACTTATATTTGGAACGACAATCGCTCTTTTAGGGCTACTCGCTTTATTCTTTGCATCACCACTCGCAGCATTATTCGGGTTTATGGGTCTATTTCTATATGTTATCCCTTACACGATGTGGTCAAAGAGACGGTCGATTTATAACACTGAAATTGGAAGTATTTCAGGAGCAATGCCTCCGCTTATCGGTTGGGCAGCCATTTCAACGGATATGCTTAGCGCGGGTGTACTTGGACTATTTGTCGTAATGCTCTTATGGCAAATGCCACACTTTTACGCGATTGCCATTCGTAAGCATGATGAATACAAAGCCGCTAAAGTGCCAATGCTACCCGTTGTTAAAGGATTGAGACGCACATACGTGCAAACGAACGTATACTTAGTTGCACTTATTTTTGCCAGCTTTTTGTTTATGCCGCTCAGTTTAGGAATTGTGCTCGTTGCACTCCTCTTAGGAGTCGGCTGGTTGTTGCTTAGTGTGATCGGGTATCGGCGGATGGATCCCCAAAAATGGGCGAAATCCATGTTTATTTACTCTCTAAACCATATGAGTATTTTATTTGCAACGATTATCTTGTATTGCATTGTTGCAACGGTATTTTAATGAAAAATAACAAGCTGCCATAAAAGAGCATCATCTTTTATGGCAGCTTGTTTATTGCAATGAATTGTCCTTACGGTGATCCTCTAGTAAGGCATTGCAACCATACGCCCGATTGTGCTTCCACTAAATGGTCATGAACAAAGCCAAATTGCCGATATAAATGAAGAGCAGGTGTATTCAAGCTTCCAGTATGAACGTGTATAGGCGTTTCAGGGATGGAATGGGTGAGTAAATGGTTAACGAGACGTGTTGCGACCCCTTTTCTGAAGTAAGCCGGGAGCACGCATAGCCTCGTAATTTGAGCCTTGTTGACGTCAGTTTCAAAAGCGATAAACCCAACTAGCGTATCATCTTCAAAACAACCGAGAAAAGTTTCCGTACTTGATTGAATCGAATGAACGGTATCTTTTAGATAAGGAATGCCGTCGAATCCAATCACTTTTGCCTCTTCTTCATATGCGGGGCACTGAACCGTTAAGATTTCTTCTGCGATGCCCGGTTCACTCGTATTCACGAATCGAATTTGCAATGAGAGCCTCTCCCTTCATGGGATTTTTCCGAACAATCGATCAATTCACATCATTGTAGCATAGGTTGGCCATCTATACGATTGCCTTTTCGTATACCGTATGTTTCGTTTAGCAAATAGGCGACGATTGAATCACTGAAAAAAATGGGAGAAATTACAGAAAAAAATGATCATTGAAGGAATTAATTAATGTTATGATGAAAGTTACGGAGATGGAGAATGTTGAGGAGGAATTTCTTTGAATCAACCGAGAACTCAATTACAAGAAATTATAGAAGCTGTTGAACATGTCGTAGTCGGAAAACGTGAAGTCATCACACTAACGCTTACTGCACTTTTAGCACGTGGTCATGTACTTATTGAAGATGTTCCTGGTGTTGGAAAGACGATGCTCGTTCGTTCAGTAGCTAAAGCAACAAGTGCCGATTTTAAACGAATTCAGTTTACCCCGGACTTACTTCCATCCGACGTCACGGGTGTATCAATATATAATCAACGCACGCAAGAATTTGAATTCCGCCCTGGACCGATTATGGGGAATATTGTGTTGGCTGATGAGATCAATCGCTCCTCACCAAAAACACAATCAGCGTTGCTTGAAGCACTTGAAGAAGGCATGGTTACCGTCGACGGTCAAACCCATCAACTGCCTGAGCCTTTCTTTGTCATGGCTACGCAGAATCCAATTGAGCACGGAGGGACGTATCCGTTGCCCGAAGCACAACTGGATCGCTTTTTATTCCGTATTCAGATGGGATACCCAAATCAAATGGAAGAACTGGATATGCTGGACCGAACAGAGAATACTCATCCGTTTTCGCATTTGCAATCGGTCATTTCAGTAGATGAAATTGAACAATTACAACAAGAAGTCACCGGCGTATATGTCGATGATTCGGTGAAGCAGTACATCGTCGCCATTGTTAGGGAAACGAGAGATCTTGAAGGTGTCGAGCTTGGCGTCAGCCCGCGTGGTTCAATTGCGCTCATGCGTGCGAGTCAAGCGTATGCTTATGTGAATGGTAGAGAATATGTGCTTCCTGATGATGTGAAATACCTTTCACCATTCGTACTCGGTCACCGGTTGGTACTTCAGACCGATGTATTGGGTGTACAAGGGGAAGATACTGCCTGATTGAACGCGTGTTAAAGCGTGTAAACGTGCCAGCAACCTGGAAAGATAGCGTACGATGAAGTTCAAATACGGGAACTTTTTCGGTCTCGTGTTCCGACTGTTGTTCACGGTCATTATGATTGCCGTGTTATACAGCTATGCCATGTTTCAAGGTGGATTTATTAGTTGGTTTTTATTTTATAGTGTGGTAACCATCGTCGTTCTTGGCATGCTCTCGACCGTCACGCCACTCAAGTTTGTGCAAGTGAGCCGTACGATTCGTGACCAGCAACTTAAGAACGGGGATCATACGACGGTTGAAGTGACCGTAAAGAAAACAGGCCCATTCCCTCTCCTTTATTTAGGCGTCATGGATGAAGTGCCAAAAGGGGTGCGAATTGAAAGTCACCCTGGTGCATTCTTTTTTATGTTGTTTGCCAAAGAGAAGACATACAGTTATGTGGTCAAAGGTGTTAAACGTGGATTGTACCCGTTCGATCACTTCACACTTGAGACAGGGGATATGATTGGATTCTTTCGCCGAAAAGCGATAAAAAAAGTGACGAATGAGCTTGGTGTATACCCGAACCTTGCCACGCTCCCCGATTCGTTTTTGCAAAGGAAGATGCAACCACACCACTTGGCGAAACTTGAAGGCGGTGGACAGGCAAAATCAAGTTATGATGAGACGATGGATTTTTCCAACGTGCGTGAATATGTAGCCGGTGACCGCTTGTCAAGTATTGACTGGAAAGTCACCGCCCGCCAGAACAAGTTAGCAACAAAGGCTTTTGACCGTGAAGAGAGTCGAGGGTATACGGTCATGTTTGATACGAGGTCGGAAGACAATGGTGCATTTGAGTCGGCGATTGAATGGACAGCAGGGCTGGTCGATCATAGTTTTGAACATGGGATTCTAATGAATTTCGCTGCTGTAGGTGAAACTTCTTATACGACGAAGAAAGGGCAAGATCATGCGCATTTACGACACGTCATGAATATCCTTGTCAAAATCACTCCAACAGCAGGTATGAAACGCGCGCCCATTCAAAAAGGTTTCCAATTTCTAAACACGGTGATTTATGTGACCCCTACCCTTCATGACGGTGCCGTTGCGGATGTTCGCAAGCTAAAACAATTGGGGCAGCATGTGATTGTTTTTACGGAAATCACGAAGCAGCGCCGATCCAATTCAAACAGATGCGTATTCCGACAATAGAAATGCCGCTCACTCATCAAACCGATGTACGTCGAGTGTCGAGAAGGAGGAGCAGCTGATGAAAAGTGGGACATCTTTTTTTCAAAACCCTCAACACGTATTTTTGTATCTGCTCACATACATTTTATTGGCTGAGTGGTTATTTCCATTGCCTTATTTTACGGATACCGGATACGTGCACGTATTCTTGTTGTTAACGGCATTTCTTTTTGTTGTCAATGCAATTTCAATGCATTTCTTACTCCGGCTTTTGTTTGTCACAGGTGCAATCTTGTATAGTATGCATACGATTTTCTTTCAAGATGTGTTTTTAGGAATTTCGTGGTGGCAAACGTTCTTATCGATGACGTTTGAGCAAACGCTGCTCATCTTTACAGGTGATTTGTATGCTCTGAACGAAATGTACCGCTCCTTTTTGTTTATGATTCTTTTAGCACTCATGAGCTTTCTCACGTTTTATTGGGTTGTCTACGTCAGGCGAATGATGTTTTTCTTTATATGTTCAGTTATTTATGTTGCTGTTCTTGATACATTTACGCTTTATGACGGCTCATGGGCAATGCTCAGACTGTTCATCATTGGGTTTGTGCTCGTTGCACATCTAAAGATGTCACGGTTATCATTAACGTATATGAACATTTCCATGAGGCATTGGTGGCGTTGGTCGATCGTCACGTTAGTCGTCGTTAGCATTGCAACGACTGCAGCTGTCTCAGCGCCAAAGTTGGCGCCGCAATGGCCAAATCCAGTCCCTTTCATTCAAGCTGCAGGCGGTTTTGGTACGGATTATGATACAGGCAACCGCAGGATTGGTTATGGGGATCATGACGATCGTCTCGGCGGAGGTTTTGAAATGGATGATACACCCGTCATGTATGCATCCGTTGATAACCCTGGGTATTGGCGTGGTGAGTCCAAACATGTGTATACCGGACATGGTTGGGTAACAGAACAACATAGTGAAGCGATTGAAGAGAGAGGCAACGTGCAGCTTTATGGAAATGACACAGAAGTAGAAGAGCAATCGGCGCATGTGACGTATACACCTATGTTTAGCGCCAATGATATGATTTTTACGCAAGGAGAGTTTTTAGAAGCTCGTTCAAATGACAACCTCATGAATTATTATGTAGATTCGGTGAGCGGAAGAATTGAAATGGGGTCGGGTTACAATGAAGAAGCAGGCATGGAAATTGAGTATAACGATGCTGACTTCTCGATAGAACGGATGGAATACACGCCATTAGACGACAGTGATGACCCGGAATCGATTGTGTCCCGGTATTTGCAATTGCCAAACGAGCTTCCAGACCGGTTCGTGAACTTGCCGATGATCTAACATCTGAGAGTGAAAATCGATATGACGCTGTAAAAGCCATTGAGACGCATTTGCGCCTTGAATACGACTATGAAATTGAGAACGTGCCAATTCCTGAAGAAGGACAAGATTATGTCGATCAGTTTTTATTCGACAGCCAAATTGGTTATTGTGATAACTTCTCTACCGCGATGGTTGTGATGCTGCGTTCTCAAGACATTCCAAGTCGCTGGGTCAAAGGGTTTACGTCTGGTGAGCTTTCTGGCACAGAAGACAACCAGAGCGTGTATGAGGTATCCAATTCCAATGCCCACTCGTGGGTGGAAGTGTACTTCCCAGACGTCGGATGGGTGCCATTTGAACCGACACCTGGTTTTGATAATGAATCATCACACGTGTACACGGACATCGAGATTGGGGATACCGAAGACGTGGACCCGATGGACGATTATGATCCTCTATTAGATGAGCAACAAGAAAACGCTGGGCTTGAGGAAGAGGAGGAAGGCGCAGCGGCTGTAAGCGGTGATTCGTCATTCCCGACGGGTTTAGTCGTTGTTCTACTCGGAGTCGTCGTGACCATCGCAGCAACGCTGTTTTTCTTACGGAAAAAACTCATTTATGCATGGATGAAACGAAAACACCGGTCAGTTCAGTCAAAAGGGGACTTTTTGCAAGCGTATGAATCTGTGTTGTGGTATTTGAAGTTTATTGGATTAACACGAGCGAAACATGAAACACTATCAGAGTATGCGTCGAGAATTGATTTTCGTTTTCAAGATGAGCAAATGAGCGTGTTAACGAATGTGTATCATGACTTGTATTACGGAGCTAAAGATCCGGTTCTTCCCGAAAAGACAGATGGTCATATCCAGAAATTGTTTGATTATATTCACAAGAGCAGTTCGTCGTTGCGTTGACCATTCTATCGTATATTGATAAAATTAATCTCGGATTTTAACACGAACGGCAGATAAAACATTCACGAGGTGCGAGCAAATGAATAAGGAAATGAATGAAACGATCGCTGTTTTAGATTTTGGCGGTCAATACAATCAACTCATCACACGGCGAATCCGTGATCTTGGGGTGTACAGTGAGCTCTATTCAAACGAAGTGACGGCTGAAGAGCTTCAGCAATTGGACTTAAAAGGCATTATCTTCTCCGGTGGCCCAAACAGTGCCTATGTAGAAGGAGCACCGACGTGCGACCCGAAGATTTATGATTTAGGCGTGCCGATCCTCGGCATTTGCTACGGGATGCAACTCATGACCCATCATTTTGGGGGCAAGGTAGAAGCGGCCAATCATCGTGAATATGGAAAAGCGATGATTCAAGTTGAGAACGAATCAAAAGTATTCAAAGCGTTGCCGAGTGAGCAACTCGTATGGATGAGTCACGGCGATAAAATTGTTGCCCCACCTGAGAATTTCATCGTGGATGCAACGAGCCCATCATGTCCCGTTGCGGCGATGAGCAACGAAGCCGAGCAACTTTACGGTGTGCAATATCACCCAGAAGTTCGCCATTCCGAGCACGGCGACGCGCTTCTGAAAAACTTTGTGTACGAAGTGTGTAACGCAAGTGGCGAATGGTCGATGGAAAACTTTATCGACATGGAAGTCGAGAAGATTCGCGAAGCCGTTGGCGATCGCAAAGTGCTCTGTGCGCTCAGCGGTGGTGTTGACTCATCAGTGACGGCGATGCTCGTCCATCGTGCCATCGGCGACCAGCTTACGTGTATGTTCATTGACCACGGTTTGCTTCGCAAAAACGAAGGTGACCTTGTTATGGAAATGTTCGAAGGCAAATTTGATATTCATGTGAGACGAATTGACGCCGCTGATCGTTTTCTCGGAAAGCTCGAAGGCGTCAGCGACCCTGAACAAAAGCGTAAGATTATCGGCAACGAATTCATTTACTTGTTCGAAGAAGAAGCATCTAAGCTCGAAAACATGGACTTTCTTGCCCAAGGCACATTGTACACCGATGTGATTGAGAGCGGTACAGCAACAGCAGAAACGATCAAATCACACCATAACGTTGGCGGGTTGCCTGAAGACATGCGCCTCGATTTAATCGAGCCACTGAACACGTTATTCAAAGATGAAGTTCGCATACTTGGAACCGAGCTCGGCTTGCCAGAAAGCTTCGTATGGAGACAACCTTTCCCTGGACCTGGCCTCGGTATTCGTGTCCTCGGTGAAATTACCGAAGAAAAATTAGAGATCGTTCGGGAATCCGACGCCGTCTTGCACGACGTGCTTCAATCCCACGGACTCGACAAAGAGATTTGGCAATTCTTCACCGCACTTCCAGGCATGCGAAGTGTTGGCGTCATGGGAGATTCCAGAACGTATGACTATACCGTAGGTGTACGTGCTGTCACATCGATCGACGGCATGACGTCAGACTGGGCAAGAATTCCACACGACGTGCTCCAAGAAATCTCAACACGAATCGTAAACGAAGTCGCACACGTCAACCGCGTCGTGTACGACATTACGAGTAAGCCACCCGCGACGATTGAGTGGGAATAGCAATGGATGCCCTAAAAACCTTGGTAAAACCGAGCTTTTAGGGCTTTTTTATTCTTCATGGAACAGTTGTGACACACATTGGAATTTATTAAATAGCGGCTAATTTCGTTTTATTATGAATCAAAAAATTATGACTCTACAACTTACAGCTTAATGTGTATACTTATTTTTGTAGGAGAACTGATGTGATTGTATTAGAGGAGGATGTATGTTCCAAGATATACAAGTTGTGTTCATTAATCGAGACGGGACAATGGGTGAAACGGGTCATTTTATCCACCCAAATGATTTTTCACCGTATCCATTCACCCGGAAAACACTAAAAAAGCTAAAAGATCACGGTGTGAAGCTATTTGCTCTAACGAATCAGCACCGGATTAGTAAGGGCGAGGCAACAGTAGCGGACTTTCGAATGGAATTCGACGAGCTGGGCTTTAATGATTCGTTTATTTGTCCTCATAATCCAACTGAACGGTGCGGATGTCATAAACCTGAGATTGGCTTGCTTTTAGAGGCTTAAGAAAAATATTATTTAGATCTTAAAAAGACCGTTATTATCGGAGATGTAGGTTCAACGGATATGTTAGCTGCACATAAAGTGGCGGCTTACAAGGTATTAGTGGCGACAGGTTGGGGCGAGCGATCAAAAAGTGATTATCGTCACACTTGGCTAGAGACAGAGGCTGACTATTATGAAGAGCACTTGCTTGATGCCGTAGATTGGATACTAAAGAAGGGAAAAGGTGCTAAGTAGATGATTCCACTCGTATATGATCAAATTAATCAGTGGGGAAAAGACGATGAATTCTTTTTACAGTTATTGAAAAAGGTACAGCCGAAGAATGTAGCCGATGTAGGCTGTGGCACAGGACGGTTTACAATTCATCTAGCAAGAGCTGGCTACGATGTAACCGCAATTGATCCGAATGCTGAAGCGATTGCTTTAGCGAAGGAGAAAGAACATGCCGCCGAAATAAGCTGGATGATTGGAGATAGCGCCACGCTACCATCAGAGATGTTTGACGTTGTCATCATGACGGCAAATGTAGCGCAGGTCTTTTTGACGGATAAAAGCTGGCAACAAACGCTTGCCGACGTGTACCGCTCTTTAAAACCAGGTGGACATTTTCTCTTTGATACGCGTAACCCGAGCGCAAAAACATGGGAAGTATGGGAACAAGACCAAACCCCTGACCGGGCAGTAGATGAGGCTACAGGGGACCCGCTTGAAATATGGACAGCGTACGATGGTTTTGTTGACGGTGTGTATACGTTCTATGAAACGGTTAAACATGCAAAAACAGATGAAATTCTTGTGCATGAAAAAATGCAATTACTATTTCGCACGGAGGAAGAGATTACGCATTCGTTAGAGCATGCTGGTTTCGCACAGGTGCAAGTTTATGGTGACTTTGACTGGAAAGCAGCAGGAGTGGAAACGAAAGCGTTTGTTTTTCACAGCATAAAGTAGGGCTAAGATTCTAGCTAATCGACCATAATTTGTACTAGTAGGAATAATGAATTTGGTCATCAACATTTTCACAAACTCAGGTGTTACCATAGAGATTACATCTAAAAAACCATCAATAACGAAGCAAACAAGCTCACCGTTTTTGTACTTTTTACTTTCTTGTTCATTAGATAACCCCCACTACGTCAGATCTAATAAAGGGTATACATAAATTTAGCTCACTGACGTTTTATTCATAACTGCCCCTGTCGTTGATTATTTCAGGGAGCATTGGAAAGTAGAGGTGGTAAAAATGAAAACAGTAACGAAAACAACAGCTTATATTACGAGGAATAAAAAGAACAAGTTTCAATTACTAACGATGATTGAAGAAGGTGTAGAGTCATACGGAATTCAAGTTCCAGGAGGAACGTTAGAAGACGATGAAACGTTGGAGCAGTGCCTACTGCGTGAGATTGATGAAGAGTCTAAATTAAAAGCGGTTGAAATTAATGAATATTTAGGCTCTCATAAGTATTATTTAGCAACGAAACAGGCAATGATTACGAGACACTATTATTTACTCAATATAACAGAAGATTGTCCTGATGAATTCTCTGTCGTCGTGGAAAGCGACGGCATTGATAACGGTTGGCTATACCATTACAGATGGATCGATATTGAAGAAAATCAAAAGATTAAACTAGGTGGTGAGTTAGGAGAGTACCTTGACCATCTTTACAATATATAGCTGTCATGAAGAAATTAATAAGGAACAAACCTTGTAGTATTCATAAAAGGATGATGCTCGTAAACTGATGAAAAGTTTGTCATATTATGTCGCATTCCGTTTATTCTAAATGGAATATATTTAATTATAAGAAAATTTAATGTGTAATTATCGCAAATATGATTTTAAATGATATTCTTTACCTTGAAAGGTTGTGTATGTAGTGACGAATGACCAATCTATTATTAAGGAAATTGGTGAATGGTTTCGCTTACTATAACATTTTGATCTCCGTGGTGCAGCAGATAAACGAGTTGAAGTTTGCGACCTGTTGAGTAGTAAGGAAACTTCTAAGCAAGTAAAAGACTATTTTCATTTAGTCGATTTTAGACATAAGGTTACTACTGGTGAGATTATTCATCAACCAGTAAAGCAAAAAGAATTAAAAAGTATTTATGCAATTACAGAAACGGATCGTGTACTGGAGTACCTATACCATTATATGGGGGGGTTATACACTTTAATCAAGAAAATTATGGAATTTCACTAAAGCATTATCGAGTAGCAGAGAAGTCTTTGAATAAGGTGAATCGTTATGAGCAAGCTGAATTTTACTATAGGTTTGGAGCGAGTCTGTACCGAATAGACCAAAATATCATTGCAATGAACTATATTAACGAAGCGTACGAGATTTTTAAAACAAGTGATAACCATCAAAGAAGACGGACGAACTGCTTAGTTTTAATGGCGTGTATACAATCAGAGGCGAAATCATTTCATAAAGCGAGCCAATTGTTTGAACACACATTAGAACTTAGTGCTCCCTATCCTTATATGAACTCTTTAGTATTGAGAAATCGAGGGTTGCACGAATATAGGCAAGGTTTCTACGAGGTGGCTAAACACTCGTTTTATGATGCACTTCATACGGGTAACCAAAGTCAAACAATCGTAGGTGAAAAGACGAAATACAATTTAGCGAACATCTATTTAAAACTTGGGGATATAGAAAAAGGTTTGTTACTACTGAATGAAGTCGAGCAAGAATTCCGATCTTGTGATTTGAATGAATATATAGGCAGATGTATGGTGACAAGAGGACTATATGCATTTGAAGACATTAACATTGATCTTGTTGATAAAGGAATAGAAGTCTTTGATCAGAATAACTTGTATTTTCAAAAAGGAGAGGTGACTGAAGAAGTATCCAATCGATTCAACGATAAGAAAGCATACGATCAGGCATTGAAGTTCATGGAAATCTCTAAGAACACTAGTATTGAACAAACTTATATGGGAATAGTTAACATATGAAAAAAATAATTTATTGAATTAACGTTCGTGATATTAATTTTTACCGTCAATGATTTTGGTACAATCACATAGGTGAATAGTGGAGACTACGTTGCTCCTCATGATAAAGGTGATATAGAATAATAAGGTCATGTCGTTATACACTTGGAAACAAGGTGAAAGCCGATTCGTTGTGGAGTTTGATGAGGAACAAGAGTTGAAAAAAGAATAAATATGCTAAACGTAAAGCGCGCAAACGGCGGGTTCTGACGGATGAACATTTCGTTTCTTCGGTCAATTTCCGCTTCGCGCGCTTTTTCTATTGATTATGGCGTGTATGATGCAAGCGCGAAAGCTCGGAACGGAAGTTCTTGAATAACATTATTCGTCACGGTGTCAATGACATAAATACTATCACTTTCGAGGTCAGAGAGGTATGCACGCCTAGCATCGGCGTTTATGGAAACCGATCTCGTATTTACGTTTCGATCCAAATTGATTGTGCCGAGCAAAGTGTTCGTGTTTGCGTCAATAACATAAGCGAGCACATTGGATGAGTTGCCCGTGTTTAGATTTGTAACATAAATTCTGTTATTAATCTCGTCAACACTTAAGTCTGAAGACAAATTCCCAGGCTCTTCAAGAGGAATTGTTGTAACGACGGTGTTTGTGTTTCCGTCAATAACGGTAAGCACGTTTGGCAGACTGATGTTGAGCTGTTTGTATTATAAATAAAATTCGTAGCGGCGTTTGTAGCGACAGAACCGGCATAGTTGGGTGCGGTGTTTATAGTACTTGCCCATGAGTTATTTAATAAATCCAACACATACATATTGAAAGGACTAACAGGTAGATAGCCTAGACTTGTGGAAGGATTTAGCGCAAACCTTCCTGATGTCCCACCAGTTCTAGGGACGTCAATCGTCGCAATTAATTCGTAATTGTTACTAGCATCAAACCCAAATACTCGAAAATCTGCACCTACATAAACCGTGTTGTTGTCTGGATTATAGCCAATCTCATTAAAGATGCCACTCATCGGTACAGGGGTTTGAGCAATTAACTGATACGTTGAAAGGTCAATGACACTTAATCCTTGCTGGGATGTTGCATATAGGACATTCATTGGTTGATTGATGAAAATATCATTTGGTGTGCCGGTACTCTCAATTTCTGTTATTACTTGATTTCTTGCCACATCATATACAGTTATTCCGCCGTTTCGACCAATAAATAAGATATTTTCAAGTGGTGGGACTGGAGGAGTCGGTTGTGTAGGTTGGGTCGGTGATGTCGGAGTCGTAGGAGAGGTTGGCTGTGTAGGTGGAACATTCCCAGGTCCGTTAATCAGGTTGTTATTAATCGTAATTCTTTTTCTCATTTCTTCACTCCTTTACGATTAAGGTATGAAGAAAGGCGCGGTAATGCATAGTTGTTTATCAGTAGGCAAGGTCATTTTTGATGACGCTTGTCCGTGGGTGTAGCGTATAAAGAGGGGGGATAAACGATGATGTTTGTCGACATAATTGTCAATGGGTTCTAATAGAAATAAAAGCCGTTTACGAGCAAGGCTTTTACGTTGTTAAAAGGGAATAACGTATTTAATTAGATCATTTCACCGTTTGCTTCAATACTTTTGAAATGGCTTGAAGAGCGACAGCAACGTTGTCGTTACTCTCTTCTACGTGGAGCATACGGGCGTTCATGTCGAGTTGGGCAACTTCTACATTTCCAACACGTTTCGTAAGAGCGGTTTGTTCGTTTTCAATTCGGCCTAAGCGCTCTTCCACACGGTCGAATCTTTTGTCTATTTCCTCAAATTTCTTATGCATAAGATCAAATTGAGTGATCATCGTTGTTCTTGTGTCAGTCATCAAGTCAAAAAGTTGTTGAAAGTCATTGTTTTTATCCATCCGTCAACCTCCTCTTTTCTTCATTATAATCGGATTGATTTAAGCGAGCAATGGAAATATATAAGCGATCGCTAATGGGTGATATCAACCTCTACGATTCCAATGGAAATGTACATATGCGTATTCGAATGGGTATAATGGAAGAACATGGAACTGTTTATCGGAGAGCGGTATGTTCGTAAACGATAAGGGATGGGCGCAATGCGTTGGCGATGAAGGGGTGAGGGGTATGGCGTATTTTATTGAGCGGCTGGACAAATTGAATCAACGCTTTCTACAAGAGGCCGTAGCGGTTTTGGTCATTTCTTTTCATCGTGATTTGGCGTTTCTGAATCGAACGGATGAACAATTAATCAAAGCGATTGCCCCGACATTTAGACGAGAGCAAATGTATGTGGCGATAGAAAATGACAAAGTCATCGGATTGGCTGTCTATTCAACGTCAAAAGCTTATTCGCAAGTCATATCACTGCGACATGCGATTCGCTCATTTGGGATATGGAAAGGATACCTCTGTTGGATCTCGATGAACCGAAAACCGATACGATTAGCCGATGACCAATGTTATATCGAGGACGTTGCCACGCACCCTGAACATCGTAGAAAAGGGGTGGCCCATGCGTTAATGAATGTTCTAATGCAGGACGTAAACAATATGGAATATGTACTCGAAGTCGTGGATACGAATGATGCGGCGATTTCGGTATACACGGACCTTGGTTTTCATAAATACCACGCCGTTAAAGAAAATAAGCACGTGCAAAAAACATTAGGCTATTCAGAAAGGCAGTATATGAAGCGAGCAACATGAGCAAAGGTTTTGTGCTTCAAGAAAAAATGCATTACGCTGTTACGAGAAGGAGGCGTTAACGATGAACGTAGAAGTTTGGTCGGACATTGCTTGTCCGTTTTGTTATATAGGGAAACGAAAGTTCGAAATGGCTTTGGAGGATTTTGAAGGGAAAAACGATGTGAATGTGACATTCAAGAGCTTTCAGCTTGAACCAGATGCTCCGAAACATTCCGTTGAATCGATGAATGAGAAGCTCGCGAAAAAATATGGCAAGTCTGTTGAAGAGATGGAAGCGATGCAGCAACAAGTAGCTGCACAAGCGGAAGAAGTCGGATTGGATTATCGGTTAGATCTCGTCCAATCAACGAATACTGAAGCGGCTCACCGCTTGACACATTATGCAAAAGAACACGGAAGATGAATGAACTGACCGAAAAGCTATTGCATGCGTACTTTATTGAAGGAAAACATATTGGCGAAGAACAAGAGCTTGTTCGGTTAGCGGAAGAAGTTGGGTTGAAAAAAGAAGCTGTCCAAAATATATTGGCGAGCGGCGCATACAAAGAAGCTGTGCAGCAAGATATTCGCGAAGGGGCGGAGCTTGGCGTTCAAGGGGTTCCGTTCTTTGTTTTTAATAGAAAGTATGCCGTTTCAGGCGCTCAACCTCCTGAGGCCTTTTTGGAAGTGTTAAACAAAGTGAAGGCAGAAGAGCAGCCAAGTCCTCTAAATGTTGTGAAGCAAGGGGACGCTTGTTCAGATGAAACGTGTTAAGCAGCCATCCGGCTGCTTTTTCTATTTACGAACATATTGTCTTTATCGAATGATATTGTTCGGATTTCGTTGACAAGCGATATGGAACGTTGGTAGAATAATATTGTACAAAAGAATACAAGATACCTCATATAACCACAAGAATATGGCTTGTAAGTCTCTACCAAGACACCGTAAATGTCTTGACTATGATCGGTATATGTCTGCACTACTTGTGCAAGTCATTTTCGGTCGTATTGCCAATGGGGGCAACGACTTTTTTTATGGGTTTTCTTAAGGGGGAACAGTCCGTTGAAGAATTATTTTAATTTTGCAGAGCATGGAACGAGTTATAAGCGAGAGACGCTCGCAGGTTTTACGACATTTTTGGCGATGGCTTATATATTGGCTGTGAATCCTCTTATCCTCGGTGATGCGGGCATGGACGCCAATGCAGTGTTTGTTGCAACCGCCATTGCTGCAGCGATTGGTTCATTTATTATGGGGCTATGGGCAAGTATCCGATCGCATTGGCTCCAGGAATGGGATTGAATGCGTTCTTCGCCTATACCGTTGTACTAGGCATGGGGATTGATTGGCAAATTGCTTTGTTTGGCGTCTTTTTATCGGGAATTATTTTTCTTATTATTACGCTCTTTAAGATTCGTGAAGTGATTATTAACGCCATCCCTTCAGAAATGAAATATGCTGCGGGTGCAGGTATCGGTTTGTTCATCGCGTTTATCGGTCTACAAAATGCGGATATTATCGTATTGGATGAGGCAACGCTCGTTAGCCTCGGAGATTTATCAAACCCGTACACATTGCTTGCGATGTTCGGGGTTGTCATTACAGCATGCTTCATGGTGTTGAAGCTGCGTGGCGGTGTGTTCTATGGAATGGTCGCTACAGCGATTGCGGGTATACTATTTGGCTTAATTCAACCGCCGACTGGAATTATTAGTAGCATTCCAAGTCTCGCTCCGACTTTTGGGGCAGCGTTTACGCATTTAGGAGAAGTGCAGTGGACAACGGAAATGATTTTGCAATTATCGATTGTCGTAATTACGTTTTTATTCGTTGATTTCTTTGATACAGCGGGGACGCTTTATGCCGTTGCCCAACAAGCGGGATTCGTTAAAGATAACAAGCTTCCAAACGCCGGACGAGCGTTACTGTCTGATGCTTCTGCAACGTCTATCGGTGCGATTCTCGGTACGTCAACGACGACAGCGTACGTTGAGTCTTCAGCCGGTGTCGCTGCAGGGGGGCGAACCGGTTTTACCGCCATTGTGACGGCAGGGTTTTTCTTAGTGGCTCTGTTCTTCTCACCGCTTCTTGAAGTCGTCACGTCCCATGTTACAGCCGCAGCCCTCATCATTGTCGGCGTACTAATGGCATCGTCACTGAGACTTATTGAATGGGACCGAATTGAAGTTGCGATCCCTGCATTTCTCGTCGTTGTTGGTATGCCACTAACGTATAGCATCGCTAGCGGAATTGCACTAGGCTTTATGTTCTATCCAATTACAATGGTTCTTGCTGGAAAAGGAAAAAATGTTCACCCGATTATGTATGCGTTGTTCTTCATCTTTGTCGGATATCTGTTCTTCTTATAGCATGGATGACGATAAGCACTGCACCGTGTCCCCGTGACGCTGTGCAGTGTTTTTTGTGTGGATGGGAATGGCTTTGTTTGGGAAAAATGGGAGCAGTTCAGTAGAAGAGAAGGTGTTTTAATTGAAGAAAGTAGTATGGCGTTTAGCAATGATTGCTGCGGTAGTAATTCAATCAACGGTTCCGGTGGAGGCAAGTGACCCGGTCACTTCACAACTCGTTGACCGGGATGGTATTCCGATGGGGCTTGTCTATTTGGAACCTGATGACGCAGGCGTGCGTGTGCACGTAAGTGTGTCGGGTTTACGCCCAAACACAAATTACGAATTTCATTTTCATGAGTATGCAGCATGCGATGCACCGGAGTTTCAATCCGCAGGTGCGTATTGGAACCCCGACCATGAATCATCGTCAGTGGCAGGGGAATTGCCGAACATCCGTACCGACAACGATGGCCGGTACAGCGATTCGATCGTCGCAGAACACGCTAGTCTAATAGAGGGTTCGATAAATAATCCTGTGCTGCCAGCAGGTTCTTCCCTCGTTTTAGAAAGATCAGGTGCTCGAATAGCGTGTGGCACGGTTGAAGGGTGACTGTGATATGCGTTGCTTAGGAGCGAGGGGGCATTAATCCCCTATAACTTATCTGCTCATTTCAAATCTACTTCCGACAAAATGCCCGCATATCTTTTCATATGCGGGCAAGCTCTTAAGCTGCTTAATGATCTGTCAACACCCAGCCATTCGCATCAAAATCTGTAATCACATTTTCATCAGCACTTATTTGATCGATGTACCAACCTCTGCCGTTTGATTCGCTCGTTTCATAACGAAAGCGGACGTCGATCGTTCCTGAGTAATCGGCAATTGGAAAGTTTGCGGATACCCATTCCCATTTGTTTGATCCTACCCATTCGCGGTGAATGGTGTTTTGTGTGTCGTCTCGGTTGACCGAGCCTGACAATGGTTGCCACGTTTCTCCGTCATCATCGGATACTTCGACGATTCCGTAGTCACGTTCAATGTCATTGGCAATATGAAACCACGTATCAAACGTTATGGCATCATGATCTGTCGCATCGATGGAAAAGGAGAGGGTATGGCTCGCGTTTCTAGTGTACCCAGAATACCATGCCGGTTCACCGCTTGGTGCAGATACGGGTATTGCACGAGCCGCTTGTTGTGCGACGTCATGACGGACGGTATTGATTGACCCTTCATCTCTCGTCGGGTGAACTCTGTTGGAAAGAAAGATGACGAAACTGTCTGTAATCGGATCCACGACAAATGTTGTACCGGTGAACCCGGTATGGCCGACCGCAGATGGGGAAGATAACCCACCCATGAACCAACCTCGATCAACGTTCCAGCCTAGACTTTGACCGATGTGGTTTCACGGATGATTTCATTTCGCATCATCCGCTCCACCGTTTCTGGCTGTAAGATTTGCTCATCATCATACGTTCCGCCATTTAAAAGCATTTGTAGAAAAATCGCCAAATCATAGGCGGTGCTGAATAGCCCGGCGTGACCAGTTGCACCACCGAGATCATCTGCTTTTTCGTCATGCACAATGCCCCATACAAGGCCGCGCTCGTCGGTGTATTCAGTCGGAGCAATTTGCCCGAGTAGCTCTTCTGGAGGATTGAACATCGTCTCGTTCATGCCAAGGGGCTTTGTAATATGCTCATGAATATACGCATCAAGTGGTTCAGATGATACTTCCTCAATAAGTTTACCGAGAACGAGCATACTTACATCGCTATAAACCATCGTCGTGCCAGGAGTATTGATCAGTTCAATTTCTAGGATCGCATCCCACATTTCATCAACCGTATCGTATTGGCTCGTTTGAATGGAAGCGGGTACACCAGATGTATGTGTGAGTAATTGCTTGATCGTCACCTCTTCTTTGCCATGAGTCCCAAACTGAGGAAGATAATTGGCTACCGGGTCATGAATCGACACCAGCCTCGTTCCTCGAGTTGCATGACGGCTGTCGCTGTAAATGTTTTCGTTAAAGAAGCGAGATCAAAGATCGTATCCGTCTGCATCGAGATCTTTTCGTCTGAAGGCAACTCTTCTCCGTCAGCGTCAAAACGATAAGCATCGCCGTATGCTTCATGTTGAACAATCTTCCCGTCTTTTCCTACAAGAGTGACTGCACCAGGGAATAGTTGATCGGTTGTCATTCCAGCGTCGACGATCGAATCAATCTCATCGATAAATGAGGTGGTTAAGCCTGCTTCTTCGGGTGGGTGATAGGCGAGTGTGTGTGATGTGTCACGGTTGTTCCAATCTTGATCAAAAGTGGCAATCGGCGTTTCATCACGCAATAAATAGAGATCGGATTTTTTTCTGAGAAGCTCGTAAGCGGTCGTACTCAACCGGTTTTGAGCGTGGTAAAGCGAAAGGTCATCTTTGAAAGCGAGCATCGCTTCGGTGAGTGCATCAGTATCATTCGGGTCAATCATCATGCGCATGACGACGAGTTGACGCTGTAAATCATTATGTACGCGTGCATCCACGAACCCGTCGTGACGTTTGAGATGTTCAATGAGAAGTTGTACGTCAGATACCTTTGTTGGTTCGGTCGTTTGTTGCGCGGTGTCTACTGTGACCGAGTTCGCTTGAACGTCAGCTGTGAGCGGAGCAAAAGCAATGAGCAAAATCGAACATAATATGAGTAGGTGCTTCATCGAATTCCCCTTTTCCACATAAATTGTAAATACTATTCTTAATATTTACACACAGGATGTTCTGAACGTCAATCAGCAGGAAGAATATTTTTGAAAAACAGGTCCGAGGATACGGGACGATAATCAGATCATCCATCGGTGGTTCGGGGTGTGGAGGGAGTGACTTGTGAGCGTGTAGTTGCTGAGTGGGTGGTTCGGTTAGATCGACTAGCTGTTTCCAAAGAACCGCTATTGGAAGTTGATTCAGTCGCATATGAACGTTTTCCCCACGTTTGCTTCCAATCAATAGACGTCTAGTTCCAAACACGCGTAATTGGAAACAGATCCCAACTTTGTAGCGTTCGTGAAGTCTTAAATTTATATGCGGCCCTGATGGAACCTTGAGGTTAAAAGAAAACTGACTCGGTTGAGTCAGTTTATTGACAGATGGCTAGCTAATCGATGTGCCATTGGCGACAGGTTCATCAGGAGATAAGAGAATGACATCACCTTTTCCTGGAACGGCACCGAGGACAAGCACTTCTGAGGTGAAGCCAGCAATCTTTCGAGGTGGAAAGTTGACGACGGCGGTCACTTGTTTTCCGATGACCGCTTCAGGTTCATAGCGATTTGTTATTTGGGCGCTAGAATGTTTGATACCGATCTCGTCACCGAAATCGATGCTCATTGCAATGGCTGGAACCTTTGCTTTTGCTAATGGCTCAGCGGTTTTTACTGTTCCAATTCGAATGTCTAAAACTTGAAAGTCATCAATGGTAGCCACAATCATCCACTCCTTTTTCTCTAGTCTACCTTAGTAAAATAAAAAACGCACCTTCTCGTTTTGTACGAAAAGATGCGTTAGTCACTATGTATGGTGGAGCTGGAGGGATTCGAACCCTCGACCTCTTGTCTGCCAGACAAGCGTTCTCCCCCTGAACTACAGCCCCGCGTTTATGTATGAACCTATATTAATATAACAGCTCTCGCTATTTTTCGTCAAGAGAGTACAAAAAATAGCGAGTCTCTTCACTCAAATAACACCGTACTTGTGCAACAACTCCGATT
This sequence comes from Geomicrobium sp. JCM 19037, assembly GCF_000698105.1. Taxonomy (NCBI): domain Bacteria; kingdom Bacillati; phylum Bacillota; class Bacilli; order Caryophanales; genus Geomicrobium; species Geomicrobium sp. JCM 19037. Next base: position 82,017 of record NZ_BAWZ01000011.1, read on the forward strand.
CATCCCCGGTAATCCAACCGAAAATTTTCGGTTCTCCTTCTTGAAATTGCAGCAAATAGTTGGCACGAAAGGAACGTGAATGGTCTTTTCGTTTACAACATAACTCGCTTGCCACTCGGTGTGAGCAACCCCGTGATGAGCATCAATGATGTTCAGTTTGACGTGTAAGCATTGCATCGCTTTTGTGCCGATTGATCGGTAATATTCATAGCCTTGTTTCATATTTTTTTGAAGTGATTCATCGTTATCCCCGGTCATTACCCCATTCGGGTTGGCAGCGATGAAAGAATCTGTATAAAATGACGCAAAGTGATGCATATCTATCTCGCCATTCAGTGCCCCGTTGAAAGCTTGTTCATACTTCGTGAATAATTCGTTTGCGCGGTCTAACATTGTTTGTTCATTCATGGTGTTTCCTCCTTATTGGATATATGGTTTAAACGCGATATGATTGTAATGAATCTTACACTCGGGAGGTGGCCATGTACATTCCTAAGCATTTTGCAATGAAGGATGAAGATGAAGTCTATGCTTTTGTGCAGCAATATCCGTTTGCTTCTCTCGTTTCACTCGATGTAGACGGTATACCTGAAGCGACACACGTACCGCTCATTCTAGATGAAAACAAAGCGCATTTGATCGGGCACTTTGCAAGAGCCAATCATCAATGGAAAACGATTGAAGGGCAGCGTGCACTCGCAATTTTCCTCGGTGCACACAGCTATATTTCTTCTTCATGGTATGAAACCCAAAAAGCAGTGTCTACATGGAATTATGAGAGCGTACATGTGTATGGAACGATGGAATACTTGCGAGATGATGAGCTGCATGACGCATTAAAACAGCTCGTGCTCACGTATGAAGACACTTTTCTGGAAGACAGTGACTATATTGAAGGCATGAAAAAAGGCGTTGTTGGCTTTAAAATGAAAATAACAGAATTGCAAGGTAAATCTAAGCTGAGCCAAAACCATTCACGAGATCGCCAGCGGCGTGTGATTGCGAAATTGCAACAATCTGAGCGAGAAGATGACCAACAGATCGCGAAGCGAATGAAGGAAAACGAGAAAAATAAAGAAGAATAACCTGATATGTTCAGGTTATTCTTCTTTATATGCACTAAAACGTAGGCGAACGTAATCGGCATACCATTGGTCGCCGTCACGAAGGGCCGGTTCAGCAAACTGTATAGTTCGTTCTAACACTTCTTCACGAATTTCAGGTTCTAGAGGTTGCAAAAGTGGATCAGCAAAGTTTTGCATCCAAATCTTCAGTCCTTCTGCACCGTTGACGAGCGGTGTCGGACGATTGAAGTAGACAGCTTTTTCTACGACAAAACCGTGTTTCTCTAGTAGAGATGTGTACTCTCCTAAACTCGGGAAGTACCATGGGAAAATCGTCGGCATCGGTTCTTGCCCAATCTCTACAAAAGCCATATTCACAGCGGCAATAATGGTTGCGATGTTATCTTGAGCACCCATCTCTCCAATAAACCGACCACCTGGCTTTAGTGATTTAGATACCGATTGAAGGACTGGATCAGGTTCGGTCATCCAATGAAGCGCCGCATTTGAGAAAACAGCGTCAACAGGCTGGTCGACTTTGAATTCTTTCGCATCGGCTACTTCAAATGATAGGTTTGGATACTTTGCCTTCGCCGTTTCAACCATAGAGCTAGATGAATCAATTCCGTGAACGGTTGCGCCGAGTTGGGTAATGCGGTCAGCGAGCTCGCCCGTACCACAGCCAAGGTCAAGAATGGTTTCCCCTTTTTTAGGAGCTAACCACTCTTCTAATAAGTCTTTGCCATACCTGGAAACGTAGGCAGCTGTATCGTCATAAAGGGAAGGATCCCATACTTTTGCGTTCATGAACACCACTCCTCTTTAATTACATAGTATATGGAAAATCTACGAAAAAGCCAATAGAAATGATGCAAAGAAATCCGACAAAAACTGAAACGGATGCGCGTTCTAATCTAGTAGACATCGACATAGAGTGTACGAGATACGGTTTAGGAGGAGTTACTAGTGAAACAGACACCCATCTATTGGATCACCGGTATGCTGCTTGCAATGTTGTTATTGTACGTTCCGATTCACTATATCTCTACGGTGCATCAAGAACGGGCGTTAGAAGCGAGTATTTTTGAGGAATCAAATTGGAAGTATTATACGTACCAGTATCTCGGAACAGGCACACAATATACATCAGGCAACCCTACGTTTTATTTAGCTCATAACGGTGCGGGGTACTTTGTCATCCATGTTGCTCAAAATGATCGCCAAGTGGAAAGAATTACACCGATTTCTACAGATCAAGAGCAGCTCTTAGAAATCGTCGACCGCTATGAAATTCAAAGGTAACGTGGGAGAAACTGTCACAAAAATGAGGGTCGCATACGTCTTTATTTTTATGAAAAATACCTGTATGATAATATAGATTGACTATTTTACTGATAGAAAGGAGGGGTATGTGATGAAGCGTGAAAAAGCAGTCGTCGTATTTAGTGGGGGACAAGATAGCACAACTTGTCTTTTTTGGGCATTAGAGCGTTTTGAAACGGTCTATGCGGTTACGTTTGCGTATGGTCAGCGTCATAGTGAAGAATTGAATGTCGCAAAGGCGATCGCGAAAGACGTAGGCGTCGAGCATCATATTCTTGATATGGATCTGTTGAACCAACTTGCTCCGAATGCACTCACTCGTTCAGATATTGATGTGACTGATGGAGGAGAGGGTGAGTTACCGAGCACGTTTGTGCCAGGCCGTAACTTGCTTTTCTTAACGTTTGCTACGATTTTCGGTCAGCAACGTGGGGCGAATCATATCATTACAGGTGTGTGTGAGACCGATTATAGTGGCTATCCTGATTGTCGTGATGGGTTTGTTAAATCTTTAAATGTAACGCTAAACCTTGCGATTGACGACACTTTCGTTATTCATACTCCTCTCATGTGGCTGGATAAAGAAGCAACGTGGAAGTTAGCGGATGATTTAGGTAGGCTCGATTATGTACGTGAGCGGACATTAACATGCTACCACGGTGTTCAAGGTGATGGGTGTGGCGAATGTCCAGCATGTGAGTTAAGACAACTTGGGCTAAACAAGTATCTCGAGCGTAAAGGTAGTGATCGCTAATGCTTCAGCAGTTTTACCCGCAAGTACAACATGACTATCGTTATGAGTTGAATAAAGATATGCACTTTGCTGCTGCGCATTTTATTGACGATCCGAGTGCCGGCATTTGCCAAGAAATGCACGGACATACGTATTTTGTAAATGTGACCGTTGCTGGAGATGAGCTTGACAGCACTGGATTTTTAATAAATTTTAAGGAACTAAAAAAACAAGTGCATGGTCGTTTTGACCATTCACTTCTTAATAAACATCCGGAGTTCAAGGCAGGTATACCGACGACAGAAGTTGTGGCAAGTGTCATTTGGGACCAAGTCGATGAACTTTTGTCTAAAGAGGCGCACCGACCGTTTTGTCTGCAAGTCATCGTGAGGGAAACCCCAACAAGCTATGCGATTTATCGTCCGAAACAGGAGGAGCATCGATGAAAATTCCTGTATTAGAGATCTTTGGGCCGACGGTTCAAGGAGAGGGTATGGTTGCAGGGCAAAAGACGATGTTCGTTCGTACAGGTGGGTGTGATTATAGTTGCTCGTGGTGTGACTCCGCATTTACGTGGGATGGCAGTCAAAAGGCAGAAGCGCTATCGGCAGAAAGTGTGTTGGAACGTTTGGACGACACCGGTGGAGATCGTTATAATCATGTAACGATTTCTGGTGGAAACCCAGCGCTCCATAAAGCATTGGTGAGCTCGTAGAACTTCTTACAGATCGAGGAATTCAAACTGCGGTGGAAACCCAAGGGAGTTACTGGCAAGACTGGCTCCTCAGTATTGACGATGTGACCATCTCACCAAAGCCGCCGAGTTCGACCATGGTTACGAACTTCGAGCAGTTGGACTTGTTTGTTGAGCGGTTATCATCGCGAAGTGAAGGTTCGCAATCGCTCAAAGTCGTGATCTTTAACGATGGAGATTTGGCGTATGCGAAACAGGTACATCAACGGTATCCGCGCATGCCTTTTTATTTGCAAGTCGGTAATGACGATTTGCACGAGAATCAACCTGAGAAACTTCGGGACCACTTGCTTCATCGTTATGAATGGCTTGTAGACACCGTAATGGAAGACAGAGAGCTGAACAATGTGCGTGTGTTGCCGCAAATCCATGCACTCATTTGGGGCAACAAGCAAGGCGTGTAAATTGAAATAAAGGAGCTTCTCCATGGCTGGAAGAGGAAAAGAAGATTTACCAGAAATTACACAGCTTGGGAATCAAGGGACCGCATATTCTTTTGAGTATGATCCAGCAGTTCTTGAGACGTTTGAGAATCAACATCAAAACCGGGATTATTTCGTGAAGTTTAACACCCCGGAATTTACGACGTTATGCCCGATCACAGGTCAACCGGATTTTGCTACGCTTCATATTAGCTATATCCCTGACGTAAAGATGGTCGAGAGCAAATCGTTAAAATTATACTTGTTTAGTTTTCGTAATCATGGAGATTTCCATGAAGATGCGATCAACATCATCGTTAACGATCTCGTTGAGTTAATGGACCTCGTTATATAGAAGTATGGGGGAAATTTACGCCGCGAGGTGGCATCTCGATTGACCCGTATGTAAATTATGGCAAACCGGGTACGAAGTTCGAGAACATGGCAGAACAACGTTTGTTATACCATGACCTTTACCCGGAAACGATTACTAATCGATAAAAGTAAAAAGTAAAAACGCACACGGCCAAGCGCCGTGTGCGTTTTCTTTTGGGTGTGCTGTATAAGGGGGATCGGCGGCACAGACCGGTCGCGCCGCTTTCCGTCGGTGGGCGCTGGATAACCGTTTGAGTTTTTGCGCCTGGACTTATTTGGAGGGATATTGGAATTCAGCGGCGATCTAGATTAGTTGCACTAACATGTTTCTGCAAGGGCCAATGGTGAGCTTGGCAAAGTGGAAACTGTTCTCAAGTTCGGTAAAATCGCTGGAAAAGCGATATTTTCTCATAAACGAGGGAACAGATCACAAAGTCACGTGTACATCCTCGCTCTGAAGTATCCACAAGCTGTCGGCGCGAGCCGCGCCGAACCGAGTCCGGTTTTGTTTCGGCCCCGGCGGGGCCGACGTGTCGTTGGCACATCAGCCTGGAATCTGCGCGCAAGTTGGAACAAACTGCGCAGGAGTTTAGCAAAATGAGAGCCAAAATCGTTAAACTAGGCAAACTAGCACCGCGCTCCTCCTCCTCCAACCCAACAGCGCAAATCAGGAAAACCTTACGTTCAATTGACCTAGATGGTTCCGGGAGGTGATCTAGATCGCCGGTCTCCTAAAGATTCCCAAAAACAAGCAAGCATTAGCACCGCTGGTGCTGAAAGCAGTGAAAAATGATCTAGATCACCATGAAAATGATCTAGATCATCCAATATATGAGAAAAACAGTCTTTTTACCGTGATCTAGACCATTTTGGGCGTGATCTAGATCGCAGATCTCCTAGAAATTACCAATATCGAGCATCCATCCAAAGTAGAGACAGCACCATGTTGCCCTTGTGCTCTGGAGTGCAAGTATCCGCCTAAAGTGGAAAGCAACAACAAACTGTGTAATTAGGAAAATCTTAAGTTCATCCTATATAGATCACCGATCTCCTAAATATACCTAAATTCTTTACAACTAGAGGTGGTTATGAGTAAACACCACCTCAACGATATAAAAGCGATGGCACTATTATTCGCTGCGTCACGTGCGTTTTCTTTTGGCGTTAAAATGCATTTCGGTTTACGATCTGGTCGATTGCTTCATAGAGTCGGGTTCTGAAGCGGGGTCCATCATCCATCCCCGGAATGGTTGCATAAAGAGTTACAGAGAGTGATCGACCTTGTCCTCAATGAAAATCAATGCGCAAGCGGTGCGCGTCCTTTTATAGATGAAGATAAGCTTTTTTGTTTCCGAACAAATATGAGTATCGTGCTGTGCGGCACAGACCGTGAGCTTCGACGTCATCACATTTCGCCACTAACACTACAACTAGCTTACCGTTTATAAACGGTATAGATATACTTGATGTTGCCTTATGCTTTTTATGAAAAAGCTCATAAACTATATCGCTAATCAGCGTTTCACTTATTTCTCATTCGACACTTCGAACAATTCTGCAACTGTGACAAACTGAAAGCCGGCTTGTTGAAGTCTTGGAATCAATTCGTTTAAGGCTTCAGGTGAATTGACCGTGAGAGATGGCTCATCTACGCCATCGTGCAGCAGAATAACCCCGCCTGCGGTCGTGTCTGCTAGTACTCGCTCTGTCACCTCTTCTGCAGAAATTTCTTGCCAATCGTTTGGATCAACCGTCCAACCCACTGCATAATTGCCCATTTGTTCGAGACGTTCCATTTGTGAATCGAGAATCATGCCATACGGCGGGCGAAAGAGTGTGGTCGATAGCCGACGAGTTGCTCGATGATCTCATCTGTTTGCTCAATTTCAGTTTGCATTTGATCGGCAGTTAAATCCGTCAAATTAGGGTGGGTAAGTGTGTGATTTCCAAGTTCATGACCTTCTTCTTGAATGCGGCGAATGTAGTCAGGATTTGCTTCGGCCCGTTCACCGATGACAAAGAATGTAGCTTGTACTCCGTAGTCTTCAAGCGTATTCAACACGGTTTCTGTAAAACGGGGATCAGGGCCATCATCAAAGGTCAATGCAATCTGATTCGTATCAGGGTTGCCTCTTATCAAAATCACACCTGGGTATGCATCTGCAAGTTCAGGAAGTGTCTCTCCTTGTCTTGCTTCGTCAGTTTGCCCGTTTACAATAGTAGGAATTGCGCACAGAAGAAGCGCCATTAAGGTGATCCATGTACGTTTCAATCATTTCATCCTTTCAAAGAAAGTTATGTGTACCCTCGGAGTATGCCCTGGTTGAGGGGGGATTACTCTCGAATTAAAGATTAATGGGAGGTTACACTCGTAACAGATAATAGAGGGCACAACGGGGCAGGGGCTTGACACAACGGGAGCATTCCCGCGAATGGAGGGATTGCGATGTATCGTTTTGATTGCATACAGATGTCAGTATTGTGAGAAAAAGTAAAGCAAAATCAAAAATCCGCAGAACCTCTAGGCGAAGGCTGGTTTCGTTGATATGATATTCACAGCTAACAACAAGAGGTTAGCCAATACGAATCGAATGAGGAGTGTTTGATCATGAATAAAAAACTTCTATACGGAGCACTATCGGCAATCCTTTCAGTAGGTATGTTAGCAGCATGCGGGGAAGATGCCCCAGAAGAGCCAGAAGGTGGCATTGATGAAGCGCCTGCAGAAGATGGTCTCGACGATGAGCCAATGGATGAACCAGCAGATGAGCCTGCAGAAGATCCACTCGGTGAAGATGACGAAGATCCATTAGGTGAAGAAGACGAAGATCCGCTAGGTGAGGAAGACGATGAAGATCCACTTGGCGCAGATGATGACGAAGAAGACGACGAAGTATAATAGAACAATAGATGAAGGGCATTGACCACCAGCAATGCCCTTTATTTTTTGTACATAAATCTTCCACTTTTGGTGATGCTTAGAATAAAGTCATGCGCATTGAGGTGGAGAGGTTGTCGAAAATAGAAGCGATTGCAACGGTAATGCCCGAGAACAATGTATCTCAAAAAGAGATTGCATCGTTTGCTAGACGGATATTTAAAGATCGGTATAAAGATATCGATCGACTGTTGCAAGTGTTTGATAATGGTGACATTGTGAACAGACAGTTTGTCATGCCGATCGATTGGTATTCTGAAGCCCATTCATTCGGAGAGAAAAATGATACGTTCATAGAAAAAGCTGTTGATCTTGGGCATAAAGCGATTTCGAAGTGTTTGCAAGACGCACATGTGACGAAGCTGAGATCGATGCCATTTTTTGTGTAACAAGTACGGGGGTGTCTACCCCGTCTTTGGATGCAAGAATTATGAATCGGCTAAACATGAGTCCACACACAAAAAGAATTCCAATTTGGGGGTTAGGTTGTGCAGGAGGTGCTGCTGGGCTGTCCCGCGGATATGAGTATTGCCGTGCATTTCCAGAGGCGCGAGTGCTCATTCTTTGTATTGAACTATGTAGTTTGACATTTCAACCGAACGATCAAAGCAAAAGTAATCTGATCGGCACATCTTTGTTCTCTGATGGGGTCGCTTGTGTATTAATGCAAGGGGAGAAAGTGAAGTCCCGGCATACGCATGTGCCTGTCATTACACATACGAGGTCGACGCTCATGCCTGATTCTTTACGGGTGATGGGGTGGGACGTAAGTGATACCGGATTGCATGTCGTTTTTTCAAGAGACATTCCTTCGATTGTGACCGACTGGTTAGATGAGAATGTGAGTAGCTTTCTATCCGCCATTGACCGCTCAAAAGAGAATATCGATCAGTTCGTCGCGCATCCAGGGGGCAAAAAAGTTCTCACGGCGTATGAACAATCGCTGCAGCTACCTAGCGGACATACCGAGCCAGCAAGAGAGGTGCTGAGAAATCATGGCAACATGAGCTCACCTACAGTACTTTACGTGTTCAAAGAGATTATCGATCGTGGACCGACAGCGGGAGAACAAGGTTTGGTGACGGCACTTGGCCCAGGATTTTGTTCTGAATTATTGTGGGTTGAATGGAGAGAAGAGCGATGATTTTATTTCTCATTGTGATGAGTTGGGTCATATTCCAACGTGTCGTTGAACTTCAAGTTGCGAAACGAAATGAGCGACTGACTAAAGACGAAGGTGCGATCGAATACGGAGCCCGGCACTATCCATATATGGTAGGCATGCACGTGTTATTTCTCGTAACCTTAATCAGTGAAGTGTTCTGGCGAGGGTTTCCTCTCTCCCCGGTATGGCAGCTATTACTTCTCGTGTTTCTTGCCATACAAGGATTACGGTTATGGGTGTTGTTGACATTAGGCCGTTTTTGGAACACGAAAATCCTCGTTGTTCCTGACGGGGAGCGAGTGGCAGAAGGACCGTACCGGTTTTTGAAGCATCCGAACTATGTGGTTGTCATTCTTGAAATCCTCATCCTCCCACTGATTTTTCAAGCGTACATTACGATGGCGGTTTTCTCGGTGCTGAATTTCTTGTTCTTGTACTTTGTGCGAATTCCGAAAGAAGAAGAGGCACTTGGAATCCCGAAGAAATAAACGTCGCTCCTTGTCGGAAATAGCGTTTTTTATCCCCTATCCGTTTGCTCCATTTCATGATATATTTTGGCGGAAATGAAAACTTAGGGGGTAAGGGCGCCGCCGAATGAATGAGTTAATGGAACATGCGTGGAGTGTCGTTTTTATTATATTTGCGATTAATATTGTCTACGTTAGTTTGTTAACGCTTCGTTTAATCTTAACCTTGAAAAACTTGAAACTACTAGCAGCAAGTGCAGGGATGTTTGAAATTGTCGTTTACGTGACCGGTTTAGGCATCGTTTTGGATAACATGACTTCCGTCTTTCACGTGACGGCCTATGCACTCGGGTACGGCATTGGTGTGATTGCAGGCATCAAGATTGAAGAAAAGCTCGCCCTAGGCTACATTACAGTGAACGTCATCACGAAAGAATACGAGCCAGACATTCCTAACCAATTGCGTGATAAAGGCTACGGAGTAACCAACTGGGTGGCATACGGACGAGAAGGCGAACGGTTAATGATGGAGATTTTGACTTCTCGTCGAAGTGAGAAGCTACTTTATGATACAGTGAAGTTACTTGATCCGAAAGCTTTTATCATTTCCCATGAGCCAAAAGCATTTTTCGGCGGGTTCTGGGTGAAAGGATTGCGAAGATAAATGGCCCGAAAGAAAACATTTGAAGTTGTAGACAATGAAACGATTGGTGATTGTTTAGCGAGAATTGACGAAGAAGGCTATCGACCCGTAAAGCGAATAGAAAAGCCAATCTTTACAGAAGATCGTGAACAAAATGTAACCGTTAAAGCGCAAAAGATTGTGTTTGAGGCGGTCGCTAAAGATTAGATGTTCAACCGATCTGAGCTTGTCTTCAAGATAAGTTCAGATCAGCTTTTATGTATAGAAAAAACGAACCCTATTCTATCGGTAGATTAGGTTTCCGCTTAAGAAGATGAAGTGGAGGGATTTCGGTGTGTGGACAAAGACGTGTTGTGTTATTTATCGCGGTTAGTTTAGACGGTTATATTGCGACTGAGAATGAACAACTTGACTGGTTATTCGAAGTAGATGGTGAAGGCGACAATGGGATTTCTGCCTTTTATGAGACGGTTGATACAGTCTTAATGGGCAGAAAAACGTACGATTGGGTCAAAAAAGAAACGATTAACGAAGGCTTTCCTTATCAAGATAAACGAACATTCGTGTTTACAAACCAATTCCTTGACGGTGAACCGTCCGTTCAGCGTGTTCATGAAGATCTTGAATCCTTCGTTAACCAATTAAAACAAGAAAGTGGAAAGAACATTTGGCTCGTCGGTGGCGGTGAGCTAGTTTCTTCATTCTTGAAAGCAGATCTTCTCGATGAAATCACTGTAACGGTTGCCCCAAAACTCATTGGTAAAGGCGTACGGTTGTTTCCGGAAATGAATTCAAAACATAACTTGTCATTAAAACAAGTGCAGACGTTTAATCAGTTTGTAGAATTGCATTATGTGGTTGACCGATTGTAAAAGAATCATTATATCTACGCATGTAATATCAAACGAGCCATTCGTTTGTTTTTTTGTGTTGCAACATAGGAACTACTTGGGTTAATGCAATGCTCTTTCGTGATAAGAATGATGCTTAAAGCAGTTGACATTCGTTTTATTTAGCCAATATCCGAACGATCGATTATCAATATTGGTAAATATTCGAGTTTACATTGACAATTAATCTGACGCATACTACGATAGAAGAAGAGTAAGGCATTTCATTGATCTTTCACAAGATACCTCATATAAATTCGAGAATATGGCTCGAAAGTTTCTACCTGGCTACCGTAAATGGCTGGACTATGAGGAGACAAATGGTTGTCGTACGTCTATGGCAACATGTCTCCTCCCGGTGCTCGAATGAATAAGACAGCGGGTTCTTTGATATGCCTAAAGATAGGAGCGTTTAGAATGACTGTTGATGTTGGCGTAATCATGGGAAGTACATCCGATGATCCGACGATGAAGTTCGCGGTACAAATTTTAGAAGAATTACACATTCCGTATGAGAAACGGATTGTATCGGCCCATCGTACGCCTGATTATATGTTTGACTACGCATCATCTGCAAGAGAACGTGGATTGAAAGTCATTATTGCCGGAGCAGGCGGTGCGGCGCATCTTCCTGGGATGGTTGCGGCGAAAACGACATTGCCAGTAATTGGTGTGCCTGTACAATCCAAGACGTTAAGTGGATGGGATTCACTGTTAAGTATCGTACAAATGCCAAAAGGCGTACCAGTTGCGACAGTAGCGATCGGTGAAGCAGGAGCTGAGAATGCTGGATTGCTTGCAGCACAAATGCTTAGCGTTTGGGACCGAAAGCTTGCACACAAGTTAGAAGCAAGAAGAGAAGCGAAGAAAAACGATGTACTTGCCAATCAGGAGGTACAATCATGATTACACCTGGCCAAACGATCGGTATTCTAGGTGGCGGACAACTTGGCAGAATGATGGCGCTCGAATCGAAAGCGATGGGATATCAGATTGCCGTGCTTGAACCTGTAGCTGGATCTCCTACAGCACAAGTCGCTGATATTGAAATTGTCGGTGCGTATAATGACGAAGAAGCAGTAAAGCATTAGCCGCAGTGAGTGATGTTGTTACCTTTGAATTCGAAAACGTAGATGCGAACACTGCAACGATTTTGCAAGAAGCTGGAAAGTTGCCGCAAGGGATAACGTTATTAAAGACAACACAACATCGCTTACGTGAGAAAGAAGCGTTAGAAGAAGCGGGATTAACCGTCGCGCCGTACAAAGCAATTACGTCTAAGGATGATTTAACAGCAGCCATCGACGTTTTAGGCACTCCAGCTGTTCTTAAAACATGCCGTGGAGGCTATGACGGAAAAGGGCAATACGTGATACATTCAAGAGAAGAAAGCGATCAAGCATTTCAAGAGCTCTACCGTGAGGGTGTAGAACTTGTTGTTGAAGGATTTGTGTCTTTTGAAAAAGAGATTAGTGTCATCGTTACGCGCAATCTAAAAGGTGAACTTCAAACCTTCCCAGTTGCTGAGAACATTCATGAAGATAACATTCTTAAACGAACGATTGTGCCTGCAAGAATTAGTATAGACGCAAAAAAGCGAGCGGTACAAATGGCAGAAGCGTTTGCGAACAGCATTGAACTCGTTGGCACGCTTGCCGTAGAAATGTTCTATACAATGAGCGGTGAGATTTACGTGAATGAACTTGCGCCAAGACCACATAACTCTGGACATTACACGATGGACAGTTGCAACGTCTCTCAGTTCGGGCAACACGTTCGTGCAATTTGCGACTGGCCGCTCGTGAAACCAAAGTTGTATCACCCAGTCATTATGGATAACATTCTTGGTGAACACGTGGAACGAGCAATAAAGATGATTCCAGAATTTACGGATGCATTCCTTCATCTTTACGGGAAAAGCGAAGCTCGGCCTGGACGAAAGATGGGTCATGTGAACATTATCGCAGCAACGGTTGAAGAAGCGCTAGAACGATCATTACAACTACACATACGTACACATACAATGGAGGCAACACAATGATTGAACGTTACACGCGAGAAGAAATGGGAAGTATTTGGACGGAGCAAAATCGTTTTCAAGCATGGTTAGAAGTTGAAATTGCCGCTTGTGAAGCTTGGGCTGAGCTTGGAGACATTCCAAAAGAAGACGTTGAGAAGATCCGCAAAAACGCTTCATTTGATGTGGATCGTATTCACGAAATCGAAGCAAGTACACGTCACGATGTTGTCGCCTTTACACGGGCAGTATCTGAAACGCTCGGTGAAGAGCGTAAATGGGTGCACTACGGATTAACGTCAACAGATGTTGTTGATACAGCACTTTCGTATCTTTTGAAGCAAGCGAACGAAATTCTGCGTGCAGATCTTGAACGTTTTATTGATGTTCTCGGTAAAAAAGCGAACGAACATCGTTATACGTTAATGATGGGACGTACACACGGCGTTCATGCTGAGCCAACGACATTTGGATTGAAACTCGCACTTTGGTATGCAGAAATGAAACGAAATCTTGATCGCTTTGACCAGGCAGCAGAAGGCGTTCGTGTCGGTAAGATGTCAGGGGCGGTCGGAACGTTTGCGAACATTCCACCAGAGATTGAAGCGCACGTATGCGAGCGATTAGGAATTCAAGCCGCGCCAATTTCCACACAAACACTTCAACGAGATCGACACGCGCATTACGTATCTACACTTGCGCTTATTGCGACGAGTATTGAGAAGATAGCTGTTGAAATTCGTAACCTCCAAAAAACAGAGACTCGTGAAGTTGAAGAGTTTTTTGCAAAAGGTCAAAAAGGTTCATCTGCGATGCCACATAAACGAAATCCTGTTGGATCAGAGAACATGACCGGTCTTGCACGTGTGATTCGTGGTCACGTTACGACAGCATTTGAGAATATGCCACTATGGCATGAGCGTGATATTTCGCATTCATCGGCAGAGCGAATCATTTTGCCAGACAGCACGATTTTACTTAATTACATGCTAAATCGTTTTACGAAGATTGTTGATGAGTTGACGGTCTATCCGGAAAACATGAAAGAAAATATGGAGAAAACGTTCGGTTTAATCTATTCTCAACGTGTTCTGTTAACACTTATTGACCGTGGCATGGCGCGAGAAGAAGCGTATGACATCGTTCAACCAAAAGCGATGGAAGCTTGGGAAACACGCGTGCCGTTTCGAACGCTTGTTGAAGCAGAACCGAAGATTACAGACGTATTAACGGATGCAGATCTTGATGAGTGCTTCAATGAAAAACATCATATGAAAAATGTCGACGTCTTGTTTGAGCGTGTTGGACTCTAAAACGTAGATGAACTTCTGGAGGGAAACGGTATGACACTTCTATATGAAGGTAAAGCGAAACAATTATTCACAACCGAGAACAGTGATCAACTTCGAATTCAGTACAAAAACGATGCGACCGCATTTAATGGAGTCAAACATGACATCGTCGAAGGAAAAGGAAGACTTAATAACGAGATTTCATCATTGTTTTTTCCGCTTCTTGAACAAGGTGGAATTCCCACACACTTTATTAAACGCTTAAGCGAAACCGAACAACTCGTGAAACCAACAACGATTATTCCTTTAGAAGTGGTCGTTCGAAACATCGCTGCTGGAAGCCTTGCAAAACGCCTCGGTTGGGATGAAGGCATTGAACTAAAGCGTCCGATTGTCGAGTTTTATTATAAAGATGATGCTCTTGGTGACCCGCTTGTTACCGAGGAGCACATCTCCCTCCTAGAAGCAGCATCGACGGAACAGTTGGAAGAAATGAAGCGTTTGGCATTGCTAACAAATGATACGCTTCTTCCAATCTGTGAATCTGCGAATTTGTTGCTCGTTGACTTTAAATTAGAGTTTGGAATGACGAAAGACGGCGAACTCATTTTGGCTGATGAAGTATCACCAGACACGTGCCGCTTTTGGGATCGTGACACAAGACAGAAATTAGACAAAGATTTGTATCGTTATGAACTCGGTTCACTTACAGCAGGGTACGAAACAATATTAGAGCGCATTGGAGGCGTTGTTCATGGTTAACGTGCACGTATACATCACACTTAAAGAAGGCGTATTGGATCCACAAGGTAAAGCGGTAGAACATTCTTTATCATCACTTGGCTACGAAGGAGTCGAAGAGGTGAGTGTCGGAAAGTGGATCCAATTGAAGGTGAAAGATGGAGAAGGATTAGAGACACGTATTGAAGCGATGTGTGAACAACTACTTGCCAATCCAGTGATTGAGAACTACACCTACAAAGTAGAGCGGGAGGCAACGGTATGAAGGCCGCTGTCATCGTTTTCCCAGGATCAAACTGTGATACAGACATGTTTCACGCCGTGAAAGATTTCACCGCTGCTGATGTGGTTGAATTTGTTCCTCATACGGCTAGTAGCGTAGCCGATTACGATGCAATTTTTATTCCTGGCGGCTTTTCATATGGCGATTATCTTCGTACTGGAGCGATCGCACGCTTTGCACCTGTTATGAAGAGTGTGAGTGAAGAAGCGGCAAAAGGAAAATCAATTGTAGGCGTTTGTAATGGATTTCAAATTCTTCAAGAAGCAGGCTTACTCCCAGGCGCAATGAAGCGCAATAAAGACTTGAAATTTATTTGCCGTACGGTCAGTCTAAAAATTGAGAATCATAGCACTCGTTTTACATCGGAATATGCAGAAGGAGATGTGCTGCAAGTTCCGATTGCCCACGGAGAAGGAAACTTTGAATGCGACGATGAGACGCTTCAAAAGTTACAGGATAACAACCAGATTGTTTTCACGTATGTGAACGATGTGAACGGATCAAAATCTCAAATTGCCGGTATTCAAAACGAAGAGGGTAATGTTCTTGGAATGATGCCACATCCAGAACGCGCGATGGAAGCATGGCTTGGTAGTGAAGACGGACGTCAATTGTTTACGAGTGTTTATCGCCATTGGAGGGAAATGAATGTTGTTACAAACTGAACCAACACCATCACACATTAAAGAAGAGAAACTCTATCAAGAGATGGGCGTGAAAGATCACGAGTACGAGCGAATTGTGAATTTAATCGGCCGTGAACCTAATTATACCGAGATCGGTATGTTCAGTGTACTCTGGTCAGAACATTGTAGCTACAAGCATTCCAAACCATTGCTTCGCCAATTCCCAGTTGATGGACCCCACGTCCTACAAGGACCGGGAGAAGGTGCTGGTGTTGTAGACATCGGTGATGAGCAAGCAGTCGTTTTCAAAGTTGAAAGTCATAACCACCCATCAGCGGTTGAACCGTATCAAGGGGCAGCAACAGGGGTTGGTGGTATTCTACGTGACGTGTTCTCCATGGGTGCTCGTCCAATCGCGCTCTTAAACTCGCTACGTTTCGGACCTCTTGATACACCGCGTGTACGTTACTTGTTTGAAGAAGTTGTTGCGGGAATTGCCGGTTATGGCAACTGTGTAGGTGTACCGACCGTTGGTGGTGAAGTCCAATTTGATCGCTCATACGATGGCAATCCACTTGTGAATGCGATGTGTGTGGGGTTAATCGATCATAGCAACTTGCAAAAAGGCGTCGCTGCCGGTGTAGGAAACACGGTCATGTATGTTGGAGCAAGTACAGGGCGCGACGGCATCCACGGGGCGACGTTTGCTTCAGAAGAACTGAACGAAGAGTCTCAAGCGAAGCGTCCGTCGGTTCAAGTTGGTGACCCGTTCACGGAAAAGCGAGTACTTGAAGCATGTTTAGAGCTCGTTGAATTGGAATCACTCGTCGGGATTCAAGACATGGGTGCAGCGGGTCTTACGAGTTCTTCTGCAGAAATGGCAAGCAAAGCCGGTTCTGGTATCAACATGAACCTCAATCTCGTACCACAACGTGAAAAGAATATGACCCCATACGAAATGATGCTTTCAGAATCACAAGAGCGGATGTTACTCGTCGTGAAAAAAGGTCATGAGTCTGAAATTGAAGAGATTTGCGAAAAGTGGGACCTAGATGTCGCATCGATCGGAGAGGTAACCGATGATCGCAATTTAACGCTCTATTTTGACGGTCAAGTGGTTGCTGATGTACCTGTAACGGCATTAACAGACGATGCTCCAGTGTATGAAGTTGAGTCAATTGAACCGGCTTCATTTAAAGAGAACCAAGCAAAAGACTGGAAGCCAGCGTCAATCACCGATTACAACGAAACACTCAAAGACCTATTGCAACGCCCAACAATCGCTTCTAAAGAATGGGTGTATGATCAATACGATCATATGGTACAAACGAATACTGTTGTAGTACCAGGATCTGATGCAGCGGTTCTTCGCATTCGTGGAACGAAAAAAGCGCTTGCGATGACGATGGACGGTAACAGTCGCTACATTAAGCTTGACCCAGAAAATGGAGGCAAGCTTGCCGTTGCAGAAGCTGCGCGTAACATTGTCTGTTCAGGAGCGAAACCACTTGCACTCACGGACTGTTTGAACTACGGCAGCCCAGAACAACCGAACATCTACTGGCAAATGAAAGAATCGACGAAAGGCATGAGTGATGCTTGCCGTACGCTTTCAACGCCAGTCATTAGCGGAAACGTCTCGCTTTATAATGAGACTTCAGGGGAAGCAATTTATCCAACGCCGATTATCGGTATGGTCGGTCTTATTGAAGATACCGCTCACATTACGACGCAACAAGCAAAACAAGCTGGAGACCTCGTTTATGTCCTTGGTGAAGGTTCAGCACACTTTGGTGGTAGCGAGCTTCAACTGATGCAAGACGATAATATTTACGGTATTGTGCCAAAAATTGATTTGGATGTTGAAGCGAGTCGTCAAGAATTGGTATTACGTACAATTCAAGCAGGAATCGTTCAGTCGGCACACGATTTAGCTGAGGGTGGTTTAGCAGTAGCACTTACAGAGAAAGTCATGGGCACGTCTTTAGGGCTTAACATAACGCTTTCCAAAGACGCAAACACGCTATTCTCAGAAGCACCTTCACGTTATGTGTTTACGGTTAGAGCAAGTGATGCAGAACAGTTCGAATCACTCATGCCAGAAGCACGAGCAATTGGTCATATAACCGACGATGCACAAGTGATTGTGAATGATGATTCTGGTCAGTCGTACATCAACGAGTCAACTGAAGAATTAACTCGCATTTGGAAGGGAGCCATTCCATGTTTGCTGAAATCAAAGGCTTAAACGAAGAGTGTGGACTGTTTGCGATTTGGGGCCACAATGAAGCGGCACAGCTTTCTTACTATGGTTTGCATAGTTTGCAACACCGTGGGCAAGAAGGTGCAGGCATCATTTCTAGCGATAAAGAGCAATTGTATGCACACAAAGGTGTTGGACTTCTGACTGAAGCATTTGGCCCTGGAGACATTGAGCGCTTAAAAGGCAACCATGCGATCGGACACGTACGTTATGCAACAGCAGGAGGCGGCGGCATTGAGAATGTTCAGCCGCTTCACTTCCGCTCAGAAGACGGCGGCATGGCGATCGCGCATAACGGAAATCTCGTAAACTATCAAATTTTAAAAGGTGACCTTGAACGTAAAGGCAGCATCTTTCAAACGACGACGGACACAGAAGTGTTGGCTCACTTGTTGAAGCGCCAAAGTTCTACGAACCTTCGTAAACAACTTCACGCGGCACTCCCTCAATTAATTGGAGCTTACGCGTTTGCAGTGATGACTGAAAAAGAACTGATCGTCGCCCAAGATCCTCATGGACTTCGTCCACTTTCACTCGGGCGGATTGGTGATGCGTACGTTGTTGCTTCTGAAACGTGTGCCTTTGACATTATCGGTGCAACGTATGAACGTGAAGTCGCTCCTGGAGAAATGATTATTTTCGATGAGAGCGGGATGCATTCTTCTCGCTTTACTGAAGCTGAAGATCGTGCGCTTTGCAGTATGGAGTACGTTTACTTTGCTCGTCCGGATTCAAATTTAGATGGCATTAACGTGCATACAGCGAGAAAACAACTCGGTAAGCAGTTGGCCAAAGAAGCACCGATTGAAGCGGATGTAGTGACGGGTGTACCTGATTCATCCATTTCAGCAGCGATTGGGTATGCAGAACAAACGGGCATTCCATATGAGCTTGGTCTCATTAAAAATCGTTATGTGGGTCGTACGTTTATTCAACCTTCCCAAGAACTTCGTGAACAAGGGGTTAAGATGAAGCTCTCGGCGGTACGCGGAGTCGTTGAAGGCAAACGAGTCGTCATGATTGATGATTCAATCGTCCGTGGGACAACGAGTAAGCGAATTGTTCGATTATTAAAAGAAGCCGGTGCAAAAGAAGTCCACGTAAGAATTAGTGCACCGCCAATTATTCGTCCGTGTTTTTACGGCATCGATACGTCAAGTCGTGGTGAGCTTGTTGCAGCGAACTTAAGTATAGAGGAAATGCGGGAAATGATGGGTGCTGATTCTTTAAGTTTCTTAAGCGTAGACGGCTTGAAATCAGGAATTGGCCGCGATGATTCACAGCCAAACTGTGGACAATGTTTAGCGTGCTTTACAGATGTATACCCGACGGCAATTTTTAATACAAAAAAAGAACTTGTAACCGTAGGCATGGAGTAGGAGGAATCGCGTTGAGTGAAGCATATAAACAAGCTGGTGTTGATGTTGAAGCTGGTTATGAATCGGTAAAACGAATGAAAAAGCATATCAAGCGTACGGAACGCCAAGGGATTATGGGTACGTTTGGTGGTTTTGGAGGAATGTTTGATCTTTCAATGCTGAATATGAAAGAGCCCGTCCTCGTTTCAGGAACCGATGGAGTTGGAACGAAGTTAATGCTCGCATTTCAAGCGGATCGTCATGATACCATTGGGGTTGATGCGGTAGCGATGTGTGTGAACGACATTTTAGCACAAGGTGCTGAACCATTGTATTTCCTTGATTACATTGCTACGGGTAAAGCCGATCCTGCACGGATTGAGCAAATTGTCAAAGGTGTAAGTGACGGCTGTGTAGAAGCTGGAAGCGCATTAATCGGAGGCGAAACAGCAGAAATGCCAGGCATGTATGATGAAGAGGAATACGATCTTGCAGGTTTTGCGGTTGGCGCAGTAGAGAAAGCGAACATCGTTACGAATGAAGACGTCAAAGAAGGCGATGTACTCATTGCTTTGCCATCATCGGGGGTTCATAGCAACGGTTTTTCGCTCGTACGTAAGCTAATTGCTGATCATAATTTGAACTATCATGAGACGTACGAACCGTTCGATCGACCACTCATTGAAGAACTACTCACGCCAACGCGCATTTACGTTCGTGACGTTCTACCGATCATTCAACAAACCGATGCGATTAAAGGAATGGCCCATATTACAGGTGGTGGTTTGTATGAGAACATTCCACGCATGTTGCCAGGCGGTCTTAGTGCAACCATTGATCCTCGTCGTTGGGAACGGTTGCCAATCTTCTCGTTTTTAAAAGACGTTGGGCAATTGGCTGATCATGATTTATATGGAACGTTTAACATGGGAATTGGTTTCGTAATGGCCGTGCAAAAAGAAGACGAACAAGTTGTACTCGATCGTCTAGAAGGTGCGATTACGATTGGCGAAGTAACGGTTGGCGATACGCTCGTTATCCAAGGTGTAAACTCGTGAAGTTTGCCATTTTCGCATCAGGATCAGGAAGCAATGCTGAACAGATCTTAAGAGCGGTTCAAAACGGTGAATTAGGCGGTACACCCGCATTTGTGTTTAGTGATCAACGTGATGCAGGTGTTCTCTCAAAAGCAGAACAGTATGAGGTAACGACGTATCAATTCTCTCCAAAACAATTTGACTCAAAAGCCGATTTCGAGCGTGCATTGCTTGAAAAGTTACACATCCACGAAGTGGAATGGATTGTACTCGCAGGCTATATGCGCTTAATTGGTGAGGTTTTGCTTTCGAACTATGAAGGGAACATCATCAACATTCACCCGTCACTTCTACCACACTATCCAGGGTTAGATGCCATTGGCCAGGCGATTGACGATGGTGCGAAGGAAACAGGAGTGACCATTCATTATGTTGATCGTGGGATGGACACAGGACCGATCATTGCGCAAGCAGCACTTGCGATCCATCCAAACGAATCGAAACAACAACTCGCTATGCGTATTCAACAACTTGAACATCAACTGTATCCAAAAACGCTACAAACGGTTTTTAAGGAAGGGGAAGCTTAACGATGAAACGCGCAATCATTTCCGTAAGTGATAAAACAGGAGTGGCATCTTTCGCCAAACAACTTCTTGAACTCGGTTTCGAAATTATTTCCACAGGCGGTACGAAAAAAGCCTTGCAAGATGCTGGGGTTGATGTAATTGGCATCTCAGATGTGACCGATTTTCCAGAGATTTTAGAAGGTCGTGTAAAAACGTTGCACCCGTCCATTCATGGTGGATTGCTTGCAAAGCAACACGATGATAAGCATATGAAAGCTCTTGAAGAACAAGGAATGGCTCCGATTCATCTCGTCGTTGTCAATTTGTATCCGTTTAAAGAAACGATTAAAAAGGCGAATACAACGTTTGAAGATGCAATTGAAAACATTGACATCGGTGGACCAGCGATGCTTCGTGCATCTGCGAAAAACCATGAAAGTGTGACGGTTGTAACCGACCCGAACGATTACGACGTTGTTCTTGAAGAGCTTTCCAAAGGTGAAGTAAGCATGACGACAAAACGTCGCCTTGCGGCAAAAGTGTTCCGTCACACAGCGAGTTACGACGCCTTAATTGCTGAATACTTAACGAAAGAAAGTGGCGAGAAATATCCAGAAAGCTTAACGCTCACTTATGAACATAAAGAAACACTTCGTTACGGCGAAAATCCACATCAACAGGCAGCGTTTTACGAAACGCCGCTTCCGGCTTCGCCGTCGCTTGCCAATGCGATTCAATTGCACGGCAAAGCACTATCGTACAATAACATAAATGATGCTGACGCAGCGCTTGCAATCGTCTCAGAATTCAAAGACACGGTTGCAGCGGTTGCAGTAAAACATACCAACCCATGTGGTGTTGGCATTGGTGAGACGTTAGAAGAAGCTTTTAATGAAGCGTATGAAGCCGATGCTGTTTCGATCTTTGGTGGAATTGTTGCGGTGAATGAAACCGTCGACGTTGCAACAGCAAATAAGCTTGCAGACATATTCTTAGAAGTGATTATTGCTCCAGATTATAGCGAAGATGCACTTGCTATTCTACAAAAGAAAAAGAACATTCGTCTTCTGAAAGTAAACACATCAACAAAATCAAACGACGCACAAATGATTACGTCCGTTCAAGGTGGTCTACTCGTTCAAGATGATGATCGTGCCGGGTTTGACGATGCGAACATTGAAGTCGTAACCGACCGTGAACCTACCGAAGCAGAGTGGAAGAGTTTGAAGCTTTCATGGAGCGTTGTCAAACACGTAAAATCCAATGCTATCGTACTCGTGAATGGTGATCGCACTGTTGGTGTAGGTGCTGGACAAATGAACCGAGTTGGCGCATGTGATATTGCCGTTAAACAAGCAGGTGAGTTATCAAAAGGAAGCGCACTTGCGTCTGACGCCTTCTTCCCAATGAAAGACACCGTTGAAGCTGCGGCAACAGCAGGGGTTACTGCGATTATTCAGCCAGGTGGTTCGATTCGCGATGAAGAATCGATTCAAGCAGCAAACGATGCGGGCATTGCGATGGTATTTACCGGCATGCGCCACTTTAGACACGCATAGGAGGACCAAGAATGAACATTTTAGTCGTTGGGAATGGCGGACGTGAACACGTATTGGCTTGGAAATTCGCACAAAGTAAGCGTGTCAGCACGGTTTACGTGGCACCAGGGAACCCAGGGATGGAAGACGTTGCCACATGTGTAACCATTGATAGTACGGATCATGAAGCACTCATTCATAAAGCAAAAGAGCTAGACGTTGAATTAACCGTTATTGGACCAGAAGCGCCACTTGCAGCAGGGATCGTTGATGCGTTCAAAGAAGCGGGTTTAGTCGTGTTTGGTCCGAGTAAACAAGCAGCTCAAATCGAAGGTAGTAAAGCGTTTGCGAAGGACCTCATGCACCGTTACGAAATTCCAACAGCCCAGTACGGTGTTTTTACTGATTTCGATGAAGCCATTCACTATACGAAAGAACAAGGTGCTCCGATTGTCGTTAAAGCGGACGGTCTTGCAGCTGGTAAAGGCGTTACGGTTGCAACAACGTTAGCGGAAGCCGAGCATGCGCTTCGTGATATATTACTCGATGATACATTCGGAAGCGGTGCGAAAGTCGTCCTTGAAGAATTTCTTGAAGGCGAAGAAGTATCAATTCTTGCACTCGTCAATGGCGACACGGTCGTGCCACTTGCTGAGTCACAAGATCATAAACGTGCGTTTGATGCCGATCTTGGTCCAAATACAGGCGGGATGGGGGCGTATTCACCTGTACCTCATATTGATCAAGCGCAAATTGATCGTGCAATTGAAACGATTGTTATTCCAACCGCTAAAGCGATGATTCAAGAAGGAACACCTTTACGGGAGTTCTTTACGCAGGATTAATGATGACGCTGACGGTCCAAAAACGATAGAATTTAATGCCCGTTTCGGTGACCCTGAAGCACAAGTTGTTCTTTCACGTATGGAAAGTGATCTCGTTGATGTGATCATCGCTATTTTAAATGAGGAGGCACCGACAATTGAGTGGAGCGATGATGCCGTTGTTGGCGTCGTACTTGCGGCTAATGGTTACCCTGCTCATTATGAAAAAGGACTCGCAGTTCCGACTGCCCCGAGCGGTAACGTGTTTTACGCAGGTGTTACTGGTGAACGTGCTGCGCTAAAAAGTAACGGTGGCCGTGTATACATTGCACTCGGTAAAGCTCCTTCGATTCAAGAAGCTCAAGCGAAAGCGTACGAGCGAATCGAGCAGCTAGATACGAATGGATACCATTATCGTCGTGATATTGCTTATCGTGCTTTCTAGTAAAGGTAGTTCTACCCCTTTAAAATAACTCATTAATCCCTTTCAATGGTTGGATCGCCTTAGTCATAAACCTGGATATATTCAGGGGTGACTAAGGGTTTTATAATGTGATTGAAATTTCTGCTAAATAACTATACTATTTAAATATATAAGAAGGAGGTTTCACCCAATGGTAAATGTGAAATAAACGAGAAAATCTATAAATGTTTCAATACATGTAGGTTTTCTCAAACGATAATTGCCAAGATGATTATGTTGAAGGAGAAAACTTATGTTGCAAAAAATAACAGCAAATACGTACTATTTAATAAATGATGATAAAAAAGAAAGACCGGCGTTAGGTGTGATTTGTGGAGAAAATGCAAGTTTAGTCGTGGATGCAGGGAATTCATCATTACACGCGCAAGAATTGATCAGTGAAGTGAAACGGTTACGGTTACCGGCAATAAAATATGTCGTTGTGACTCATGCACATTGGGATCACTTTCTCGGTGTGAATGAATACGAGGCAGCTTTCATTGTGAGTAAGAAAACGAATGAGAAACTTCAATTATGGAAGAACTGCTCTTTTTCAGATGAAGGTTTAGCTGAAATTGAACGTGAACAAAACGTAGGTTCAATCTTTTCAGAAGTAGTAAAAACTGAGTTAAATGATAGAGATACTTTCCAACTAAAAGATGCGGATGTAATTTTTGATCACCAACTGACTGTTGATTTGGGGAATATGCTTTGTGTAATCGAAGAGATGGCTAGCACACATACAGAAGATGCTACCGTAGTCTATAATCCTAAGGAAAGAGTCGTTTTCTTCGGTGATGCAACATACGGAAAAACAACGGATTCGTTATTTCATTATAGTCACAACTCTATCGATGCCATGATAGAGGATGCAAAGAAATACGAAGTGGATTGGACTGTTCTAGGTCATGAGTCAGTTTGCGACAATGAAGAGATGAATTTATATTGGCGCGAGTTAGCCTCCTCTTCGAGAGCAGCTCACACACGTTCTTTCGCCGATTCAATAAATACTTTCCGGTTACTTGAAGGAAGAGAGCCAACGGATAATGAAATGTTATTTATAGAAGCATTCGTTAACGATGTTTTAATTGAATCAAAGGCATAATGAACGAAAAGAGCTCCCTATAAAAAGGGGAGCTCTTTTCTATGGCATTAGAGATTTAGTTAAGCAAGGTATTCGGTGAGAATGCTATGCAACTTAACTCATTTGACCATTTGTGGGGCACTCCTTTTTGGGGGCATGGAAGTATTGGGAGGCTATAGCTGAGAATTATGAACTTCACCCTATTAAACTTTTTTAAATTAAAGTAAAAGGATAATAATGTTAATAATTTTTCCTTGAACCTTACGTTACGTAATGATTTATAGTTAAAATTAATTAGCTAACGTAAGGAATGATTGCAAGTGCAAAACCGGATTATAAAAGCGTTAATCTTTAACAAACAAGTAAGGCTTTATCTTATAAACAATACGAGCTTACTAAATGAAATACTACACATGAATCAAAACGCCAACACCATCATTAAAGAAGCTTTAGCTAGCTCAATATCGATTATGAGCATATTATCTGCAACGCTAAAAGGTAATCAACGCTTAAGTGCTGCTCTCTCATTTGACCACCCTAAAAGCAAAATCTTTGTTGACACAGATGCACATGGAAATGTGCGTGGCTATGCGAATGATTTCTTATTATCGTCATCAAAAAACTATTCGACTGTTAAGGAATTGATCGGTTTAAAAGGATCAATCAGGATGATAAAGGCCAATGATTTTAATCAATTTACAGGGATTACCGATATGCCTTATCAAGATTTAGATCGTGATTTTTCTCATTACTTTAAACAAAGCGACCAAACAGAAACGTTGATTAAAACAACGATTCATTGGCAAGGAAATAAAGAGATAAAAAACAGTTATGGAATATATGCGCAATTACTTCCTCAATCACCAACACACCTTTTAAATAAGGTAGAAGAACATTTTCAATCTATACAATGTGTATTAAATGAACCTAAAACTTTAATTAACAGTGAAATTTTCAGCTTACTAAACCAGTATTTTGGTGAAGGAGAGATTATTGGTGAAAGTAACGTCCAATTTTTCTGTGGCTGCTCCAAGGAAATGTTTTTTGGATTGTTACATTCAGTAGATGCGGCAGAACTAAAGGGTTATCTTCACTCTCGTGATCCAATAATATCCACATGTAATAGATGTGGTAGAAATTACTCGTTCAACGAAGAAGAAATTAAACTCATTTTGGGGGAATTAAATG